>JBGPTQ010000296.1:0-3752 GCA_041490725.1 Allostellaceae bacterium
AGCAAGTCGCGCCTCCCTCTCCGCCGCCCGAGTATGCTACCGCCGCAGCACGAGCGCGAGGGCAACAACGGCTCGGCTCGGCGACACCCTTTTTGCCGGGTCTCGACCGGCAGCATATATTACAGCATCGGAGGGGGAAATGCCCGCGAAGCTGAAAGATGATCCGATCCTGTCCCGCTTCCGCGCGGCGGTGGGCGACGCCTATGGCGACCGGCTCGAGCGGGTCGTCCTCTTTGGCTCGCGCGCCCGCGGCGACCACCGGCCCGACTCCGACTACGACATCGCCGTCTTCATCAAGGATCCCGGTGATCTTTGGGATGAGCTTGGCACCCTATCGGAGATCACAACCGCGATCCTCAACGACACTGGGGCAGTGATCTCCGCAAAGCCGTTTTACGCCGGCTCATATCGCGAGCGCACCGGCTTCATGCACGAGCTGCGCAAAGACGGGCGTGATCTGTGAAGTCCGAGACCGCAGATCACCTTCGCAAGGCTCGGCAATTTCTGGCGGATGCGAGGACCATTGCGGGAATTTCGCTCCACCATGTCGCAGCCCGTGAAGCTTACCTCGCGGCCTTCCACGCTGCCGAGGCGTATATCTTTGAACGGACGGGCACGGCGGTCAAAACGCATCGTGGCCTGAGGGTAATGTTCAGTCGACTGGCCAAAGGCGAGCCGCGCATAGCTCAGGAGTATGTTGCGTTTCTTGCTCGGGGCTACGAACTCAAGTCGATCGTCGATTACGACTCGAACCGAACGACGCCGCCAATTTCGGCTGAGAGGGCGAATTCTGCCATCGACACTGCCGAACGATTCATCGACGCGATCGCCAATCTGCTGGCGTCCGACCCACATGCGGCCTCGGATAGCCAGCCCAAATAAAACAGGCCGTCTGAGCTTGAGGCGCCCAGCTACCGCCCGACCAGCAGCGCCACCGCGATCGCCACCAACGCGGCGGCGGCGACCCACAGCGGCAACACCAGGAACGGCATAAGCCGCGCGCGGTGAGCGGCCTGGGCGGCAAGGGTCTCGGCATGGAGGACGACGCCCTCGCGCGACCAGTCGCCGATCAGCCGGTCGAGGCTGCGCAGCAGCCGGGGCACCGCGTCGACGGCTTCAAAGAGCGTGTCGATGCGCTGCTTGAGGCGCGCCTCGGGGCCGCGGTTGTCGCGCATCCATTGCTCGACCAGCGGCCGCGCCAGGCTCCAGATATTGACGCTCGGATCGAGCCGCCGCCCGACGCCTTCGACCAGCACCATGGTCTTTTGCAGCAGCAAGAGTTGCGGCTGAGTCTCCATCTCGAACTGCCCGGTCACCTGAAAGAGCTGCGCCAGGAGGCGGGCGATCGAAATCTCGTGCAATGGGCGCCCCAGGATCGGCTCGCCGATCGAGCGGCAGGCCTGGGTGAAGGCGTCGATCGAGCGCCGCTTGGGCACGTAGCCGGCGTCGAAATGCACCTCGGCGACCCGCCGGTAATCGCCCGTGAGGAACCCGATCAGCATGTCGGCAAGGTAGTAGCGTGTCTGGCGGTCGAGCCGGCCCATGATCCCGAAATCGACAACCGCGAGCGCGCCGTCGGCAGCGACGAACATGTTGCCGGGATGCGGATCGGCATGAAAAAAGCCGTCGCGGAACACCTGCTTGAAAAACGCGTCAGCCGCGTTGCGTAAGAGATCGTCGATCGAATGGCCGGCGGCGAGGAGCGCCTCGCGGTCGTCGACCCGGATACCGCTGATGCGCTCGGTGGTCAGCACGGTGCGCCCGGTGCGCTGCCAATCGACCTGCGGCACGCGAAAGCTGGGGTCGCCCGCAAAATTCTCGGCGAGCTCGGAGGCGGCGGCGGCCTCGAAGCGCAGATCCATCTCGAGCTCGACAGATTGCGCCAGGGTCTCGACCACCTCGACCGGCTTCAGCCGGCGCAGCGCCGGCTGCGTCCGCTCGATCAGATGCGCCAGCCACCGGAACAGATCGAGGTCGCGGGCGAAGGCGCGGGCGATCCCCGGGCGCAACACCTTGACCGCGACCTCGCGCCCTTCGGTGGTCACCGCAAAATGGACCTGCGCGATCGAGGCCGCGGCGATCGCGGTTTCGTCGAACTGCGCGAAGAGGCTGCCGAGCGGCTCCGCGAACTCGGCCTCGATCAAGGCGCGCGCCTGATGCCCGGGAAATGGCGGCAGGCGATCCTGCAGGCGCGCGAGGTCCTCGGTGATCTCCTCGCCCAACAGATCGGCGCGGGTCGCCAGGATCTGGCCGAGCTTGATGAAGGCCGGCCCCATCTCGGTGAAGGCGGCGGCAAGCCGCTCGCCCGGGCGGGCGGCGGCGGCCCTGCCGCGGTGCCGGAAGAGCCGGGTCACGCGCAGCAAGGGGGCGGCTCCGGCGATGCGATCGCCAATCGAAATGCCCGGGGCCATGGCCGGGAACAGCGCGTCGTGCCGCGCCAGCGTGAGGCCGATCCGCAGGAGTCGGGCGAGGTTGCGGAAGCTGCGGAAAAGTCCCAACACCGCCCCTAGCTCTCCGATGGCGCGATCAGAGCCGCCAGGCCGAATGGAGCGCGGCGATGCCGCCGGTCAGATTGCGGTAGCTCGCCCGGTCGAGCCCCGCCGCGGCGATCCTTTCCAGGAGCACGCCTTGCGACGGGAAGCGGCGGATGCTCTCGACGAGATAGGCGTAGGCATCGCGATTGCCGGTGACGATCTGGCCGAGCAATGGCAGCACCTGAAAGCTGTAAAAATCGTAGAGCGGCTGCAGCGGTGGGGCGACCGCCGGAGTGAATTCCAGGCAGAGGAAATGCCCGCCCGGTTTGAGAACGCGTCGGGCCTCGGCGAGCGCCGGCTCGATCCGGGTGACATTCCTCAACCCAAACGCGATCGTATAGAGATCGAAGGAGCGGTCGGCAAAGGGCAGCGCCTCGGCATCGCCGCCGAGCCACTCGATGCCGGCGAGAATGCCGTCGTCGAGCACGCGGGAGCGCCCGACTTCGAGCATCTGCGGATTGGCGTCGCAGACGATGACCCCACCCCCTGCCGAGGGTCCCGCTCCCGGTGGCGCCAAACGCGGCAGCGCGCGCCGCGCAATGTCGCCGGTGCCGCCAGCGACATCGAGGAGGCGCTGTCCGGGGCGCGGGTTGAGAACGCGAACCATCTCGGCCTTCCACCGGCGGTGGATGCCCGCGCTCATCAGATCGTTCATCAGATCATAATGCTCGGCGACGCTGTCGAAAACCGCGCGGACGAGCGGGGCTTTTGCCCCTTCCGGCACCCGGCGAAAGCCGAAATCAGCCTCGGCCTGCCCCCTCCCTAACCCTCCCCCGCTTGCGGGGGAGGGAAGGGTGGGGGCGGCGGCCCCGAGGGGCTGATCCGGGGAGTTATCGCTTGTCTCATCGACGCTCATCAGGCAGGAACAATAGCCCGTGGCGCGCGCCAGCAGTTAGATTTTGAATGCCGGAACTCCCCGAAGTCGAAACCATCCGCCGCGGCCTGGCGCTTCGCATCAGCGGCCGGCGCATCGTGCGCGCCGAGTTGCGCCGCCCCGATCTGCGGCGCCCGTTCCCGCCGATGCTGGCCGCCCGGCTCACCGGCGCGCATATCGGCGCGCTCTCGCGGCGCGGCAAATACCTCCTCATCGAGCTCGACGAGACCGGGCTTCTCTTGCTGCATCTCGGCATGTCCGGGCGGATAACCGCGGGCCGGCCGGAAAGCCCCGAGGCGAAGCACGACCATGTGGTCCTGACCCTCGACGACGGCACGGTGGTG
>JBGPTQ010000297.1:0-3751 GCA_041490725.1 Allostellaceae bacterium
AGAAAAATCCGGATTATTCCCTTTTTCGGCATGGTTTAGGGATGATCGCCACGCGCTCCATGCAGCAACGCATGGCTCTCTTGCGATTTTGCATGGATCGACCCGTGTTACAAACTGTTGGGGATTTCGTCATCAGTGAGACATCGGACATGACCAAACCGGGCGCACCGGTTCCAAATGTGACCAGGGAAGATCCCCGGCTGCGGGAGAAAGACCTCGCCATGTACCGCGCCGTAAAACGCCTCGCCGTTGAGCCCCGGATCGCGATGTCGTCGACCGACAAAGATATCCGCGATTTTGTTGCCGGCAGGAGCGATGGGGAAGACCTCTTCCATGCACTCTATGATCATGTCCTCGACGAGCCGGTGGCGCAGCGCCTGCGCGCCCTGCTCAAACGCTGATTCGTTGTCGCGTTCGAAAGGGCGCTGCTGACTACTTGGGCTCGGAAGGCGGCGCGAAAAACGCCGGGGCGTCGCGCCGGGCGCGGATCGCGTCGATAAAAAAGCCGGGGCGGTCGCCGGACGCATCGGAAGGCGGCTCGATCCGGGTCCATTCGCGGCAGTCGACCAGCACCAGCGGCGCCCCGCCGCCAGGCGTCTCGGGGGGCATCTCGGGCACGCTGCAGCGCCCGGTCCCGGCGAACCCGGCCGCCCTCCCGGCGATTTTCGCGGCGCTGAACTGCGCATTGCCCTTGGCATTCTGCCAGCGCTCCCAACGCGTACCGCCGAGCTCGCGGGTGAAATAAAAGCGCTCGACATGGTCGGCCGTGACGCGGCTCGCTCCGCCGTAATGCTCGGAAATCAAACTCGTCAGCGTGAGCGGCATCCCCTGGCCGGGCGCGGCACGATAGCGAAACGGCGCCACCCGCCAGCTGGTAAAGGCTGGGTTGAAGCGGCTTGGGCAGGTTTCCTGGTGACCGGCCGTCAGATCGTTGAGCCGGGCGATGGTTTCGCCCTCCAACGGCGCTGGCCGACCCGGATCGAAGGCGACGACGATCCAGGAATGGGTCAAGGCGGCCGGCCCAACCGGGCCGGTGCACTCGCCGACGAACAGCTGAAACCCGGCGCCGCCATCCTCGGTCGCACCGATCGAAACGGTGCCAGGCGACAGAATTACAACGTCGCCGCCGTCGCTGCCGCTGTCGAAGACGCCGAAGCGCCGCCCCTCGCCCGCCCCGAAATCGAACGAGTGCTCGACGACGGCGCCGAACCCGGCGGTCTCGACCGGAAATGAATCGTGGCGCTGATAGCCCGAGGGCGTGCCATCTCGCTGGTCGGGCGACGGGTGGTCGTGCTTGTGATAGGGCAGCCTCTCGCCCGGCCGCAAATCGCGTTGGGCGGCGCAGCGCCGGTCGCCATCGATCGGCGAGATTCCAGCGAGGACGGCACCGCCGGCGTCGAGACAGACATTCTGGACCAGGAAATCGCGCAGCGTAGCTTCGCTCGCCATCACGACGCCATCCTCGGAGGCAATCGCGACGGTGCCGGCCACCCACAGCGCTGCCGCCGCAGCAGCGAGGCGAACCATGACGAAGGTCAAAAATGGACCTCATATTCGAGCTGCCAGCGCAGCGTCCGCCGCGGCGCGGCCGGGGTCAGGCCGAACAGCAGCCCGCCATTCATATGCAACGTGCCGGGCCCCAGCTGGTGCCAGTTGGTGAAAAGCTGTGGCCCGATCCGATGGTCCTGCTGGGCGATCGGCGCGAAATGGCCAAAGGGGCCAGGCTGGCCGTAGGCCTGCACGCCCGGCTCGATCAGGGTGCCGAGCGCAATTCGGGTTTCCCAGGCGTACTGAAAGCTTGGCCGGCCATTCGAAAACCGGCCGAGATCCTTTTCGATGAACAGGTTCGCCGTGTTGATCGTGCCGGCGATCTCCTTGCGCAAGATCGGGCCAATGGTGGTCTCGTTTGGCGTGTGCCCGACCATCGGCTTGCCAAATTCGGCGAAAAACCCGGCATCAATCCAATACTGCCCGCGCTCGGTGAACTGAAACACGTTCTCCAAGGTGAATTGGCTGAACACCGTCTTGTTTCCCGGCCCGGGCGCCCGGGCGAATTCGAACTCGATCTCGGGTTTCCAGAAATTGGTCAGGCCGTACTCGAACTCGAGCACATGGCTCTGCTCGCTGTTGACGGCCTTCCGAAAATCCTGGCCATAGCTGCCGATATTCTCGATTTCGAATTCGCCGGGTTCGGCGTCGGGGTACTTCACCCTGAAATCGCCCCGGGCCGCATCTTGTGTCCCCCACATCCCGATCAGCGCCAGCACCGCCGGCAAAAGTATGCGAATGCGACGCATGTGCACTTTGACCTTGAGCTATCGGGAAATGGTGTTGCCGCGCCGGCGATGGGTCGGCCTAGGCGCGTTGCCGGTCGGCGCCCGTGGGCCGGGCGTTGCCGAGCGCGCGCATCAGCCCACCGATCAGCAGCAACGTCGCCAGATAGAACACCAGCTGGATGCCGGCGGGCTGCGCCGTATAGCCGATCAGCGTGTGCAGGACGCGGCCGGGGAGGCTCTGGTCCGACAGCAGGAACGAGGTGTCCAACAATGTTGTGCCGAGCGGCGGCAGCAGATCGGCTTGCAGCAGAAAGGCGGCGCCCTGTGAGGCCATGCCGGCGGCGAGCAGCAGAACGAGCCAGCTCGTTACCGAGAACAGATGCCGCAAGGGAATGCGGACCAGCCCGAGATAGAGCGCCGTGCCGGAGGCGGCACCGGCCGCGAGGCCAAGCGCGCCGCCGAGCGCCATTGCCACCGCGCCTCCGCCTCCGGCCGCGGCGATGCCGTACAAAAACAGCACGACCTCCGAACCCTCGCGCAGCACCGCGAGGCCGACGGCAAAGGCGAGCGCCCACAGCGGCTGTGTGCCGGCCCGCACCGCGGCGCCGAGCCGGTTGGCGGCGAGCGTCAGCTCGCGGCCATGGCGGGTCATCCAGACATTGTGCCAGCCGAGCATCGCGACCGCCGCGAAGAGGATGGCAGCGTTGAACACCTCCTGCCCGATGCCGGCCGCCGCCGCGGCGATGCTCTCGGCACCACCGGCCACCGCCATCGCGCCGAAGATCCCGGCGGCGATTCCGCCGCCGACCCATAGGCCCCGGCGCGTCACCCCCCGGCTCGCCGCCATCACGATGCCGACGATCAGTGCCGCCTCGAGCACCTCGCGAAATACGATGATCGCGGTCGCCAACATTCCTCGCCCCTATCGCGCCACGATAAACCCGCGGGTCGCCGGATGGAAATCATCGAAAAACTCATAGCGTCCGGGATCGAGCGGGCCGACGAAGAGGCTGACCTGGCCGCTGGCCGGGACGATCTTCTCGCGATGCAGCGCGGTGCTTTCGAATTCCGCCGGGGTCGTCTGCTCGTTGCGAATCATCAGCTCCACCTTGACCCCGGCCGGAACCGGCACCTCGGCCGGCACGAACTGGTGATCACGGACGGCAATCGTGATCTTCGGTTCCTCAGCAAGGGCAGGAGCGGCACAAACCAGGAGGAGCGCGGCAACGACAGAGCGGTACATGCGCGTCACATGCAATTGATAATCGCTCGCAAGATAGCGAGGAAGTTGCAATCGGCAAACGAGTTTGTCACCGGGCAGCTGCGCGAAATCGTCGCTGCCGTCATCGGGCGAGCCCGCGGGAACCCGTGTCGCGGCGCGCGATCTCCGCTATAACGACCGATCGAACGTGGGAGCAACCGACAAAGATGGGAGGAGAGATGCTGGAGCTGGGCATTGCCGGCCGCAAGGCGAT
>JBGPTQ010000298.1:0-3738 GCA_041490725.1 Allostellaceae bacterium
GATGAAAAACGGCTTCACCTTTCAGGAGAGCCGTCTCGAGCTCGCCGGCGGCTCCTTCGCACGAGGCGAGGCCACCTTCGAACAGGGCGTCCAATCCGGCGCGCTCGCAAGCTATATCGGCGGCCATCTGGCGACCGACGGCGGTTACCGGAAGCAATCATCCGCATCGATCGGCCAGCTTTATGGCGATCTCGGCGCCGAGACCGACCGGGGCAGCCTGCATGTGAGCTTTACCGGCTCGACCGATTCGATCCACGCGGTCGGGCCGACCCCGGTCGAATTGCTGGCGAGCAACCGCAGCGCCGTCTTCACCTTCCCGCAAGGCAGTCGCAACAAGCTGGCCTTCGTCACCGCCACCGGCAAGGCCAAGGCCAGCGACACGCTCGATATCGACACGCTGTTCTATTTTCGCCGCTTCGAGCAGCGCGTGGTGGATGGCAACACCACCGAAGCCAAGCGCTGCGCGGCCAGCTTCGCGCCGGGGCTGCTGTGTCTGGAGTTTGTTGGTCGGGACCTGCTGTTTTCGACCGCCGGCACGCCGATCCCGGACATCCTTCCCGGCGCCAATCTCGGGGAAATCGACCGCAGCACCACGCGGTCGACCGGATTGGGCGGGTCGCTGCAGGCGACCGAGCGGACGCCGATCGCCGGGCTCGACAACCAGCTCGTCGCCGGCGCCAGCATCGATCATGCCGATGTCGGGTTTTCCGCGGCGGGCGAGCTGGCGTCGCTGCAATCCGATCTGCGGACGGTGGCGACCGGTGTTGTCATCGATCAGCCCGATGGCACCATCGCCCCGGTGCGGCTCCACACGACGAGCAGCTATATCGGGCTTTATGCGAGGGACACGCTGAACCTTACCTCGCGCCTGGCCGTCACCGCCGGGGGGCGGTTCAACCTCGCCAACATCCAGCTAAACGATTTGCTCGGCACCGCGCTCAACGGGGCGCATTCCTATGCCCGGTTCAATCCGGCGGCGGGCATCACCTATCGGATCGCCCCGCCGGCCACGGCGTATATCGGCTATGCCGAGACCAACCGCGTGCCGACCCCCGGCGAATTGGCCTGTGCCGATCCGGCCCGGCCCTGCACGGTCAGTACCTTTCTGGTCTCCGACCCGTCGCTGAAGCAGGTCGTCGCGCGCACGATCGAGGCGGGATTGCGCGGCAGCACCAGCCTCGATGTGGCCGACATCATTGACGGCAAGCTCGATTGGAAGCTCGGTGTTTTCACGATCCGCAATCGCAACGACATTCTGAACGTGCAGAGCCAGCTCAATAATCTCGGGTCTTTCACCAATATCGGCGGGACGCGGCGGCGCGGGATCGAGGCCGGAATCAGCCTCAAGTCGGAGCGCTGGAGCGTGCATGGCGACTACACGCTGCTCGACGCGACGTTCCGCAGCGCGTTGACCCTGCTGTCGCCCAACAACCCCGCCGCGAATGAAGACGGCCAGATCCAGGTGCGGCCGGGCGATCGGATCCCCTCGCTGCCGCAGCACCAGTTCAAGGCCGGGATCGAGCACGCCGTCACGCCGGATTGGCGCATCGGCCTCGATCTCGTGGTCGCCAGCGGCCAGTTTCTGCGGGGCGACGAGGCAAACCTCAACAAGCCGCTTCCCGGCTACTGGCGTGTCGATCTCAATTCGCGCTATCGATTCAGCGAAAATATCGAGGGGTTTCTGCTGCTGCGGAACCTGTTCGACCGAAAATACTACACGTTCGGCACATTCTTCGAGCGGGACCAGGTGCGGTTTCTTCCGCTGACCGACCCGCGCTCGGTCAGCCTGGCCTCGCCACTGGCGGTCCTGGTCGGGGTCAGGGCGGTGTTTTGACGAGATGCCGGTCATCGATGTCGCGAGGCTCGCGGTAACAAAGCTGAGCGCCAGGCTCGTGGCCGGCGTCGCCGCGGCGATCGTGCATGTCTCCATGGTCCTGGTGATCGCCTGGACCGCGCCCGCCGCCGCGGCGGCAGACTGGTCGCAGGCGCGGCCGGTGACGGTGGTCGCCTCCGAATATCAATTCTCGCCCGACAAGCTCACCTTCAAGCGCGGCGTTGCGTATCGCCTGCATATCGAAAACCACGGCAAGGAATTGCACGAGTTCCACGCGCCGGCGTTCTTCAAGGCGGTCGAGCTGGCCGATCCCGCGGTGCTGAACGCCGACCGGACCGAGATCCTGATCCATCCCGGCGAGGCGAAGGACCTGACCTTCGTGGCGAAAAAAGCCGGACGTTACCGGCTGATCTGCTCTGACCATGATTGGGCCGGCATGACCGGGGCGATCACCGTCAAATGAGCGCCAAGCGGATCGGCGGAGTGCGCTGACCCAGTTTGCCCTCAACTGTCACCCGGCGCGTCGGATCAAGGCGTTGGATGGCAGGGATGGGTCGAGCGCCTTCTTCGCGCTCTCGACGCCGGCGACCGGCAGCTTTTCCGGGTCGAGCAATCCGAGCTGGACCAGGACGCAGGCTTGGTCCCAGTAGATGTGTTCGTGGGCCAGTTTGCCGTCGCGGAAGCGGACGATGACGACCAGCGGCACCTCGACGCGCCGCCCGGTCGGCGGGATGCCCGGCAGCATCCAGTCGATCTCGACGGTGTGGGTGAACTTGATGACCATCTCGTCGACCAGCTGATCCTTACCGATCGTGCGCGACAGCGGGGTCATCGCCATATCGGGCGGCATCTTCGGAATGAAGTGGGTCGCGTAGAACTCCCGCAGATCGGCCCGGCCAAAGCCGCCGGTCAGCACCGGGATGTGGTTGACGTAGGCATCCTCGACCATCGTGGCGATGGTGTCCTCGGCACTCTTGGTTTGGAACTCGTGCCGCATGTGCTCTTCCCAGAGCCGCGCCAAGGTGTCCTGGTGTGCCGCTTGTTCGCTCATCGCTTGCTCTCCCAGCCGGATCGGACGCTCGCGCCGATCGACGCTGCAGATCATCATATACCTCACCCCGCGTTGCGTGCGCCGGGTGCGCTGCCTATCATCGCCCTGAGCGGTAAAAGGCCGGTGCAGGAGGCGGATCGTGGATAAAAGGCGCAGCATCGAGGTTCCCGGCGTCAAGCACCTCAACCCGATCCCGGCCGCCAGCCGGCGTGGGCCGTTCGTCGTCTCCGGGGCGATCTCCGGCGCCGACCCGGCGAGCGGCACGGTGCCGGCCGATCTCGATGCCAGTGCCGGCAGATGTTCGACAATGTGCGCCGGCTCATCGAGGCGGCCGGCGGCACGCCCGAGGACATCATCAAGATGACCGTGTGGATCGCCGATCGCGCGCTGCGCCCGACCTTGAACCGCTACTGGGTCGAGATGTTTCCCGACCCGCATTCGCGGCCGGCGCGTCACACCGTTGCCCACGGCGATTTCACTCCGCCGATGCAGATCCAATGCGACCTTCTCGCCGTCATCGGCGAGGGCTGAGGAGGCACGCATGAAAATCGCCGCCATCCGCACGATCGCGCTGTCCTGCAAGGTCGACCCGCCCTATGCCAGCGCCGCCGGGGTGCAGTCGCGGCGCGGCGGGCTCTTGGTCGAGGTCGAGACCGACAGCGGCATCGTCGGCCTGGGCGAGTCCGGAATCGGCGGCGGCGTCACCGCTGATGTGATCGAAAAGGATCTGGCGCCCCTCCTGATCGGCGAGGACCCGCTGATGATCGAGGGGCTGTGGCAGAAGATGTTCGCGCGCACCCGGCAATACGGGCGGCGCGGCCTCGTCATGCAGGCGATCAGCGGGATCGACATC
>JBGPTQ010000299.1:0-3722 GCA_041490725.1 Allostellaceae bacterium
AGTGCCCAAATGGCTATAACGACCTGCAAAGAACGGTGGATAGGAGTGACGGCCTCGTGTTGCGGATGACGGTTAGGTGCTTATAGGGCAGTCTTTTGGAATCAACATCTTGGGGTCGTATGCGTCAACCGGATAAGCACGGAACCTACCACATTTTTACACGAAGGAGTGGTTAGAAAATTGAATAGACTCACCTATTCACCCAAACCTGACACAAATAACCACTTTTCCGAAATCATCAAAACCTTTCCACTTGTGAGAAATAAATTATTATATCTGCTTGCGTGTACAGACCGAATCACAGGGATTCTAACGGTCGCAGAAATTAGACTTCTTGCACCAGATATTTTTATGGAAGTGTTTTCATCGACGAAAACATAGTGCCAGAGCCGTAGGATGGGTTGAGCAATGCGAAACCCATCGATTTTACGCGAGCCAGAAGGGCATGCGATCGTCGCGAAGGCTCGATGCCGTGGCGTCCTTTGCGAATCCTTTGCGTCCTTTGCGGTGAAAAGTTGTTTTTTCCACTCGACCGCCCGCAATGCGAAAGAGCGGGATTCGGGGTAAGTAGGTTGGCGAAGCATGGTCAGCCGGGCTGCCACACACGCCGTCACACTCAAACCGGCAACACTTGAAAAATTGGATAAATTGCTATATTGGAGTCTACTGATCGCATTTTCAATGTGGCCATCGACTTTCCCTGCGAATTCCCTGCTCGGCTGCAAAAATTCCTTGCCTGGCGCCAAAAATTCCCTGCCCGAATTCCCTGCTATTCCTCAAAAATCATGATGTTTCAACGATATAGCCGTGTCGCGCCGCGAATTTTCGCTGTCGGCAGGGAAAATTGCCAACCCGGCGGGCCCGCTGACCCCGGCCTGGCCGAAGGTCGCCATGCCGGAATGACACGCCGCAGCCGCTTTCAGCAACGCCAATGCCAGGGTCGCGCCCGAGGCTTCGCCGAGCCGCATGCCGAGATCCAATAGCGGGCGCTGGCCGATATGTTCGAGGAGCAGGCGATGGCCTGGTTCGGCCGAGACGTGCCCGGCGACGCAATGGTCGAGCGCTCGCGGGTCGGCGGCGTAGAGCACCGCGGCGGCGGCGGCCGAGCAGAACCCGTCGAGGACGACCGGGACCCGCCCCATGCGCGCCGCCAAAATCGCCCCGACCATCGCGGCGAATTCGAGCCCGCCCAGCCGGCGCAGCGTCTCGAACGGGTCGCCCGCCGTATCATGAGCCCTTGGCCGATGACGGGCCACCGCGGCCGCCACGACTTCGCGCTTCCTGTCGAGCGCGGCGCCGGCAACCCCGGTGCCGGGTCCGGTCCACTCCGCCGCCTCGCCGCCGAAGAGGCCCAGGCACAAGGCCGCCGCGACCGTCGTGTTGGCGATCCCCATCTCGCCGACCGCCAACGCGTCGATCCCCGGCTCGACCGCCATCATGCCGTAGGCGATGGCGCGGGCGCATTCCTGGTCGCTCATCGCCGGCCCGTCGACGATATCGCCGGTCGGGGTGTCGAGGTTCATCTCGTAGACCCTGAGATCGGCGTCGACGATTCGGCACAGCTGGTTGACCGCCGCCCCGCCCGCAATGAAATTCTGCACCATCTGCGCGGTCACCGATGCCGGATAGGCCGAGACGCCGCGCGAAGCGACGCCGTGATTGCCGGCGAACACGACCGTGCGCGGATGCTCGATCCGCGGCGGGTGGCGTCCCTGCCAGGTGGCGAGCCAGGCCGCCAGATCCTCGAGCCGGCCGAGCGCCCCGGCGGGCTTGGTCAGCTGAGCTTCGCGGGTCGCCGCCGCGCTGCCCGCTTCGAGATCGGGCCCGGGGAGATGCGCCAGGACGGCGCGGATCTCGTCCAGACTGGTGGCCGGCTCGGGCATCGCTTCAGCCCGCCGCCGTCGGCGCCCTTTGGGCGTGATGATCGGCGAGCACCTGGGCGATCACCCGGGTGATCCGCCGCGCCGTGGGCAAATGGAGGAATTCGTTGGGGCCATGCGCGTTGGAATGCGGCCCGAGGACGCCGGTCACGACGAATTGCGCCAGCGGAAAGCGCTCGCCCAGCATCGCCATGAACGGGATGCTGCCGCCCTCGCCCATATAGGCGGGCGGCGCGCCGAACGCCGCCTCCGAGGCGCGCGCCAGCGAGGCTTCGAGCCAGGGCGCCAGCGCCGGCGCGTTCCATCCGGCCGCGGCGGCTTGCGGCGTGAAGGCGACCCGCGCGCCATAGGGCGGGTCGGCTTCGAGCAGCTTCTGTAGCGTCATGCCGGCCGCCTCGGCATCGAGCGTCGGCGGCAGGCGCAGGCTCAGCTGGGCGCTGGTATGGGGCAGCAGCACATTGCCGGCATCACCCGGTTGCGGCAGACCGTCGATGCCAATGACCGCGAGCTGCGGCCGCCAGGTGCGGTTCAGCACGAGTTCGGTCAAATCGTCCGACATCGGTCGGGCGCCCGATACGAACGGGAATTTGCTGTGCACCGTGTCGCCGAGCGCGGCTGCGGCGCGCTTTGCCTGGTCGAGCCGCTCGGCCGGGATCTGGGCATAGAGCGAGGCCGGGATGACCGCGCCGGTCGCCTCGTCTTCGAGGCGCGACAGGAGCTGCCGCAAGATGCGGAAGCTCGACGGCACGACCCCCGACGCGTCGCCCGAATGCACGCCCTCCTCGATCACCTCGACGCTCAAGGTGCCGGCGGCGATGCCGCGCAGCGAGGTCGTCAACCACAGCTGGTCATAGTTGCCGCATCCCGAATCCAGGCAGATGACCAGCGAGGGGCGGCCGATCCGTCCGGCGAGGTGGTCGATGTAAAAGGGCAGATCATAGCTGCCGGATTCTTCGCACGCCTCGATGACGATGACGCAGCGCGCATGCGGCACCCCCTGCTCGCGCAAGGCCGCCAGGGCGGCAAGCGCTCCGAACATCGCATAGCCGTCATCGGCGCCGCCGCGGCCATAGAGCTTGTCGCCTTCGAGAAGCGGGAGCCACGGCCCATAGCCCTCGGCCCAGCCGACCATCTCCGGCTGCTTGTCGAGATGGCCGTACAGCAGCACGGTATCGCTATTAGTCCCGGGGCCGCTGCCCGGCACCTCGATCAGCATCAAGGGTGTGCGCCCGGGCAGGCGGACGATGTCGAGCGTCGCTCCCGGCAACGCCGCGAGGTGCTCGCGCGCCCAGCCCTCGAACAGCCGCACCGCCTCGTCCATATAGCCGTGCGCCGCCCAATCCGGGTCGAAAGCCGGCGATTTGTTGGGGATCTTGATGTATTCGACCAGGGTCGGGACGATCGCATCGCCCCAACACTGATCGACGAAATTCCCGAGCTTCCTGACATCCAGCATGCGACGGGTCCCCGTTTGCCCCGGCCCATGCTATCACCGGCGCGCCATGCGGCGCCACGCGACGCTGTTAGAACGGATTTCGACCGGGTCGGATCGCCGGTGCCGGCCCCTCACCCTCCCACGCTTCGCGCGGGTCCCTCCCTCTCTCCGTGTACACGCTGGGGCATGCACACATTTCTGAGTGCCCGGCCCTGGGCCAAGAGGCGGAGTTTGTCGATGCCATTTTTGAAAGTCATTGGGCCGGGCGGACGCGAGGAAGGATATCCATCCCAGCCTCCGAGCCGGGCGATCAACCACGTGGCCCAAGCCAAGCTGCGATGCGGATAAGGATTTTTCTGGCGTGGCGGGTTGCCGGTGCAGCCTGCCTGGAGCGCGTCGAGCCTGCC
>JBGPTQ010000300.1:0-3687 GCA_041490725.1 Allostellaceae bacterium
CATGGTCAAGGGCCGCCGCACCGAGATCCCGTTCCTCAACGGCTTTGTCGTGCGGAAGGGCGAGGAGGTCGGCATCCCGGCGCCGACCAACGCGATCCTCACTGACATCGTCGCCCGGGTCGAACGCGGCGAATTGAAGCCCGATCCAAAGCACATCACCGATCTGCGGCTGAACTGATCGCGTAGCCCCCACCCTCCCACGCCTTCGGCGCGGGTCCCTCCCTCCCCCGCTTGCGGGGGAGGGTTGGGGTGGGGGCTCTTAGCGGTGCAGAGGGCATCATGCTCGCCATCGTCAACACCCCTTCCGGTCCCGAGCCGGTCGCGATCCGCGAGGTCGCCGAGCCCGATTTGCGGCCCGATGAGGCGCTCGTCGCGGTCCACACGTTCTCGCTCAACCGCGGCGAGTTGCGCCTCTTTCAGGTGCGGCCCGAGGGCTGGCGCCCCGGCCAGGATATCGCCGGCGTGGTGTTGCGCGCCGCGGCGGACGGCAGCGGCCCGGCTGCCGGAACGCGGGTCGTCGCGCTGACCGACCAGGCCGGCTGGGCCGAGCGCGCCGTGGTGCCGAGCCACCGCATGGCGCCGATCGCCGACAATGTCTCGTTCGCCGCCGCGGCGGCCTTGCCGGTCGCCGGGCTGACCGCGCTGCGTAGCCTGCGCCACGGCGCGCCGCTGTTGGGCAAGCGCGTGCTGGTGACCGGCGCCGCCGGCGGGGTCGGCAATCTCGCGGTGCAGCTTGCCGCCCGTTCGGGCGCGCGGATCACGGCGATCGTCGGAAATGCCGAGCGCGGCCGCGTTGTCGACGGGCTCGGCGCCGCCGAGATCGTCACTCGGATCGAGGACGCGCCGGGCCGCTTCGGGCTCATCCTCGAAGCCGCCGGCGGCGCGTCGCTGAAGGCCGCCATCGAGCGGGTCGAGGCGCGCGGCACGGTCGTCGTCTTCGGCAATTCCTCGGGCGAGCCGACCGCCATCAACTTTCGCGACTTTGCCGAGCACCAGAATGCCCGGATCCAGGGGTTCCACTACTTCACCTCGGAGGCCGAGGAGCGTTTCGCCCCCGACCTCGCGCTCTTGGCCGGGCTGATCGCGGACGGGTCGCTTCGGCCGCGCATCGCCGAGCATGGCTGGGGCGACATCGCCCGGGTCGGAGCGTTGCTGCGCGAGCGGCAGATCCCGGGCAAAGCGGTTTTCCACATCGAACAGAAATGAGAGAGGAGAGGGCCATGGCGATCAAGGTTGGCGACAAGGTTCCGTCGGTAACGCTGCGGCATCTGACGCCGGAAGGGCCGAAGGAGATCACGTCCGACGAATTGTTCGGCGGCAAGAAGGTCGTGCTGTTCGCGGTGCCCGGCGCCTATACCCGCACCTGCTCGCAGCGCCATCTGCCCAGTTATGTCGGAAACGCCGCCGCGCTCAAGGCCAAGGGCGTCGACACGATCGCCTGCATCGCGGTCAATGACGCCTTTGTGATGGGCGCTTGGGGCAAGGAGCATCAGGCCGACGGCAAAATCATGATGCTGGGCGACGGCAATGCCGATTTCGTCAAGGCGATGGGCCTCGAGCTCGACCGCATCAAGGAAGGCATGGGCATCCGCTCGCAGCGTTACGCGATGCTGGTCGAAAACGGAATCGTCAAAGCGCTCAATGTCGAGAAGCCGGGCGAATACGCGGTCTCCAGCGCCGAGGCGATGCTGGAGAAGCTGTAGGCCCGCACAAAAATCCCTCTCCGCCCACAATGGACCATGGCGGGCGGAGAGGGAGTATTCCGCTCCTTAGCACCGCGGCGCTGCTGCCGGCCGCCCCGAGGGTGACGCCGATCGGCAAGCGCTCGCGGGCCTGGTAGCCCTGCGGCCTATGGCGGTCCGGCGCGTCGCCGCAATCCCTCAGGGATCAACGCGTTACGATCGTTCTTAAATAAAATGCAGATAATATCTGCGAGAAAATCCCATTGCCGATGACCCGCCAATTAAGGCGTGATTAACGCCCATCGTGTCGAATCACCAAGATCACCTGTACCCAAAACCCTCGGGAGCCGAAAGATCCGGCATGAACCCAGACCTCGACACGCCTTTTGATTGGACGGTCCGGTTCATCAGTGAGATCCCGGCCGCCGTGGCGTTGTTCGATCGGGATCTGCGCTACGTGGCGGCGAGTAAGCCGTGGATCGGCGCTTTCGGGCTGTGTCGCGCCCGGCTCGCCGGCCTACGCCACGACGAGGTTTGCAAGGCCGGCCGGGAGGCGCTGGAAGAGGTGCAGCGCCGCGCCTTGGTCGGCGAAACCGTCGAGGACTACCATCTCGTTGACGATGAAGCGGCGCCAAGGCCGTGGCCGGCAATCCTTGGCGCGCGACCGCATCGCGACCCCGCCGGCAGCATCGCCGGGGTGATCGTGGGACTGCAAAAAGACCATGTGCCGGGCGTCAGGGAGGGGATGCAGCCGGTGCCGGATGCGCTGACCGGGCTCCCCGATCGTCATGAGTTTGCCCAGCGCCTGGGCGAGCTTCTGGCTGATCCGGATCCCGAGCGCCGCGCTGTCGTCGTCTTTGCGATCAATCTCGACGGCTTCCGCAACCTCAACACCCTCCATGGTTTCGCGATCGGCGACCAGGTGCTTAAAATCATCGCGCAGCGGCTGGTTTCGGGTACCCGATCGAGACAGCTGGAGGATACGACCGCGCGCGGCAGAGACATGGTTGCCCGGCTCGGGGCCGATGAATTCGGCATCATTTGCGAGCCCCCGGCGCTCCCGCAGGCGGAGGCGGAAGCCTTCGCTGCTCGGCTCCCGCGCATTGTCCAGTCGCCGATCGCCATCGGCGCTCACTCGCTGCATTTGACCGCCAGCATCGGCTTCATCACCACCACCCCGGCGCATCGCGACGCGGACGACGCGTTGCGCGATCTCGACCTCGCCTTGCGGCAGGCAAAAACGCTCGGACCGAGCAAGGTGATCGCCTGGGAACCTGCGCTGACCAGAACGGCGATCCAGCGCTATTCGCTTACCGAGCAGTTGCGGCGGGCGTTCGACAACGGCGAATTGATGCTGCACTACCAGCCCGTGCTGCGGTTCAGCGACAACCGGATGGTCGGCGCGGAAGCGCTCTTGCGCTGGAACCATCCGAGCGAGGGGCTGGTCGCCTCGGCGGCTTTCCTCCCGCTCCTCGAGGAAACCGGTCTGATTGTGGAGGTCGGCTGCTGGGTCATTCGCGAGGCGGTCCGCCAGGTCGAATCCTGGCGCCTGCTCTATGGTCGGGACATCGTCGACTGGGTCAGCGTCAACCTCTCGGCGCGCCAGTTCGATGACCCCTCGGCGCTGCTGGCGACCTTGCGCGCGATCCATGAGAGCGGCTTCTCGGTGCACCGTCTAAAGCTCGAGATCACCGAGACCGCCTTCATGCGCAACCTGGAAATCACCCGCGCGGTTCTCGATGAGCTGGAGGCGCTGGGTATCCAAATCGCCATCGACGATTTCGGGACCGGATATTCATCGCTCAACAGCCTGCGGCATTACCCGGTCGACACGATCAAGATCGATGCCGAGTTCATCGCCCGGATCGGCACCGCCGACGGAGAGAAGCTGGCTCAGGCATTGCTCGATATCGCCCGCACGCATGATGCCGCGATCATCGCCGAAGGTATCGAGACTGCCGCGCAGCGCGACTTCCTGCACGCCAGCGGCTGCGGCTTTGGACAA
>JBGPTQ010000301.1:0-3668 GCA_041490725.1 Allostellaceae bacterium
ATGCGGCCGTATCCGTTGCCGGCGCTCAGCGAAGCCGAACTGGCCGCGCGCGCGCCGCGCACTCGCCCGCGCACCAGGGTGGTGACCGGCGTATCGGACGAAATCAGCGTGGCGCTGCGCCTGGTGCCGTCGAGAATGCGCCAATCGGCGCGCCACATGCTGCTGCCGAGCGGCGATTCGATCGGCGAACCGGCCGATGAGGCGACGATTGCCGGAAAATCGGCCACCGGCGCCACGGGCGATTGACAACAAGGCCTGCCGCGCGGCCGGAGATAGACTCGAAATGGCGTGGGATCCCGCTCAATACCTCAAATTCGCCGGGCCGCGCCTGCGCCCGGCGCTCGATCTATTGCAGCGCATCGATAGGGAGTCGCCGTCGAGCGTGTACGATCTCGGCGCCGGCGCCGGCAACGTGACCCGGCTGATTGCCGCGCGCTGGCCCGCGGCGCGGATCGTTGGGGTCGATTCCTCGGCCGAGATGCTGGCCAAGGCCGCCGCCGAAAATCCGCAAATCGAGTGGCAACAGGCCGATCTTGCGACGTGGCGGCCAGAGCGCCCTGCCGATGTCATCTACTCGAATGCCGCCCTGCACTGGATCGAGGACCACGCCCCGGTATTCACCGCGCTGTTCGACAGCCTCGCCGCGGGCGGAACATTCGCGGTGCAGATCCCGCGCAATTTCGGCGCGCCGTCGCACACCTCGATGGGCGAGGCGGCGCGGCAGGGGCCGTGGCGCGCCCGGCTCGAGCCGCTGTTGCGGCCGGCCCCGGTCGCGGAACCGGCGTTTTATTTCGACCTGCTGGCGCCGCGCGCCGCACGGCTCGATATATGGGAGACCGAATATCTGCAGGTCCTAGAGGGCGAGCACGCGGTCAAGGAATACACCAAATCGACCTGGCTCTCGCCGCTCCTCGCAGCACTTGAGGAGCCCGAGCGCAGCCAATTCGAAGCCGCCTATACTGAGCTGGTCGACGCCGCCTACCCCCGCCGGCCGGACGGCAAGACCCTCTTTCCGTTCCGCCGCATGTTCATCATCGCGACAAAGGCGTAACGCCGAAATCGCCGCGGAGCCGTGATGAGCTCCCTCAGCCCAACCGGCCGCGCACCAGCGCAGCGCCGGCGGCAAGCGCGGCCAGCTTTTGGTTAGCGAGGCTACGGTCGAGCGGCGCCATGCCGCAATTGGTGCACGGGTAGAGCCGCTCCGCCGGCACAAAGCGCAGCGCGCGTTCGATCGTCGCCGCGACCTCTTCCGGCGTCTCGGCCGCGGTGCTCGCCACGTCGATCGCGCCGAGCAGCACGTCCTTGCCGCCGAGCAGCGCCAACAGCTCGATCGGCACGTGCGAATTGGCGCATTCGAGCGAGACCTGATCGATCCGGCTCGCCGCCAGCGCCGGGAAGATCCGCTCGTATTGGCGCCACTCGGCGCCCAGGCTCGTCTTCCAGTCGATATTGGCCTTGATGCCGTAGCCATAGCAGATGTGCACCGCGGTCTTGCAGCTGAGGCCCTCGATGGCACGGTGCAATGCCGCGATGCCCCAGGCGACGACCTCGTCGAGATAGACGTTGAAGGCGGGCTCGTCGAACTGGATCACATCGACCCCGATCGCCGTCAGCTCGCGCGCCTCCTCGTTCAACAGCTCGGCAAAGGCCATCGCCATCAGCGCGCGGTCGCCGTAATGCGCATCGGCCACCGTGTCGACGATGGTCATCGGCCCGGGCAAGGTGAATTTGAGCCGGCGGCTGGTGTGAGTGCGCGCGATCGTTGCTTCCCAGGCGTGCGCGGCACCCCTGCGCCGCAGCTTGCGTGTGACGGTCGGCACCAGCGCCTCGTATCGGTTGTTGCGGATGCCCATGCGGATTCGGCGGGCGAAATCGATGCCTTCGATCCCTTCGAGAAAGCCATGGACGAAATGCTGGCGCGACTGCTCGCCATCGCTGACGATGTCGATCCCGGCATCTTCCTGGAGCTTCAATGCGAGGAGGGTAGCGTCGCGCTTGCCCTCGATGAGCGCCTCGCCCTCGAGCCGCCATGGCGCCCACAGCATGCGCGGCTCGGCCAGCCAGGACGGCTTCGGCAGACTGCCGGCGATTGTCGTTTCCAGCACGGGGTCCCTCGCAATCCTTTCATATTCTGTCATTGCGAGGAGCCGAAGGCGACGACGCAATCTCGTTGGATTGAGCAATTTCGGAACGAGATTGCTTCGCTTCGCTCGCAATGACGTTTCCGGGCTTGTGTTAGGCTAGCGCGCGGAGCCCGTCAAAACCCTGATTTGACGGCCAGATAGCCGCACCCACGCTCCGGATCACAGCCCCAACGCGGCGAGAAACGCCTCCCGCTCGGCTTCGCCCGCAGAGGCCCGCTTGCAGGCCACCGCGGCAAGCTCCTGGCCGGCGCGGCGCCGCATCACGATTTCGGCAAACGGGGATTCCCGCAGTTTTTGCGCCAACAAGGTGGGCGTGAAGCCGCAATGGTGCGCCATGCTGAGATGGCTTTGCGCCAAAAAGGGGCCGAACCCGAAGACGATGTCGTGGGCGGTCACCGGCCCGGCTGGCGATTCATAAACCACCTCATGCAGCCGATCGTTGGCGATGTACTCGGCGATTGCCTGCAGGTCGGGGACGATCATACAGAAAAACCCGTCATCGCTAAGGATCCGGTAGGCCTCCGCGACCGCCTTGCTGACCTGATGGAGATAAAGGTGCTCGATACAATGCGCCGACCAGACCGCGTCCACCGAGCCGCTTTCGATCGCTGAAAGATCGGTGACATCGGCGAGAATATCGGGGGCTACGGTCGCATCGACGTCGACCCGCACCTCGCGCCACTCGGCGAACATCGCCGGCAGCCACGCGCTTCCTTTCGGGCCGCTGCCCAAATTGACGAGCAATTTGGTGCGCTTGGCTTGTTGGTGATCGGGCGTGTCACTCATGTGGCGAATGCGTTCTTCAACCCAAAATCGCGCGAGCGAGTTTACCGAACCAGCCGCTCATAGAGAAGCCGGGCGGGCGCTAGCGCGCGGCCTCGCGATCCACGGGCCAGGATGTCTTCACAGAAGAGGGCCATGCCATTAGGTTAGGGCTTTCCGATCCGGATCCATACCATGTCCTTTCTCGCCGCCCGACTCGCTCGCGTAAAGCCCTCGCCGACGATGGCGATCACCGCGCTCGCCACGGAGCTGAAGGAAGCCGGGCGCAACATCATCGCGCTGTCGCAAGGCGAGCCCGATTTCGACACCCCGCTCAACATCCGCGAGGCGGGCATCGCCGCGATCCAGCGCGGCGAGACGCGCTATACCGTGTTCGACGGGCGGATCGAGCTGAAGCGAGCAATCTGCGGCAAGTTCAAGCGCGAGAACGGGCTCGACTACGAGCCCTCCCAGATCACCGTCAGCAATGGCGGCAAGCAGGTGCTCTATAACGCGCTGGTCGCGACCTTGAGCCCGGGCGATGAGGTCGTGATCCCGGCGCCCTACTGGGTCTCCTACCCCGAGATGGTGCTGTTGTGCGACGGCGAGCCGGTGCCGGTATCGTGCCCGCAGAATAACGGCTTCAAACTGCGCCCCGAGGATCTCGACGCGGCGATCACGCCAAAAACCAAATGGCTGATCCTCAACTCGCCGTCGAACCCGTCGGGCGCGGGCTATACCGAATCTGACTTGAAGGCGCTC
>JBGPTQ010000302.1:0-3662 GCA_041490725.1 Allostellaceae bacterium
GCACCCTGACCTATGAGGCGGTGGCGCAGACGACCGCCGCCGGCCTCGGGCAGAGCACCTGCGTCGGCATCGGCGGCGACCCGATCCACGGTCTCGACTTCATCGACGTCCTCGAGATGTTCCTCGCCGACGAGGAAACCGACGCCATCGTGATGATCGGCGAGATCGGCGGCGCCGCCGAGGAGGAGGCCGCCGAGTTCCTGCGCTCGCACAAGCGCAAGAAGCCGATGGTCGGCTTCATCGCCGGCGCCGCGGCGCCGCCCGGCCGGCGGATGGGGCATGCCGGGGCGATCATATCAGGCGGCAAGGGCGGCGCCGGCGACAAGATGGAAGCGCTGCGCCGCGCCGGCGTAACCGTCATCGAATCGCCGGCGGCAATCGGCACGACGATGAAGAAAGTGCTGCAGGGTTAAGCCGCGTCGCCGTCTCAGGCGCGACCGGCAGCGGCGAAATTCCCTGCCCGCAGGGAAAAAACCCAGCCGCCCACCCGTAAGAACCCTGCCAACTCATTGGATTGCCTTGATTCCGCGCGCCGCCGGCATCACCGGAGCAGGGAATTTTTTGCCGCCGCGTAGGGAATTTTGGCGCGGGGGCAGGGAATTTTTGCGCCCGGGCAGGGAATTTTGCCGACTCACCACGGATCGTCCTCGCTGCTACAGGATAATGCTATATTAGCAATATATGCAGGATTAAATGTGTGTATCGGAAGTCGTGGTGTCAACCGGCTGGCCGCCGCAATCCAGGATGCGCTCCATCTAAGCGACGGGGGCGAACCATGACGGCCATCGAGGAAACCAGCACGATCAGCGCAAAAGGGCAGACGACGGTACCCAAATCCGTCCGCCAGGCGCTCGGGGTCGATGCCGGCGACAAGATCGCCTTTCGCATCGAGGATGGGCGGGTGACGATTCACAATCCGCGTGCAGAGCACGACGATCCGGCCGTCGCGGCTTTTCTTCGGCTGATCGAAATGGATATCGCCGCGGGCGGGGCGGTGCACGATCTGCCGCGCGCTCTCGCTGCTGGTTTGCGCCGTCTTCTCAAGCAAGGTCATGTGGCGCTGGATGAGGCGCTGGAGGGCGAGGTGGCGCTTTGACCCGACGATGGTCGTCAACGGTTGGACGCTCCTGTTCCACCAGGCG
Organism: Allostellaceae bacterium; assembly: GCA_041490725.1. GTDB lineage: Bacteria > Pseudomonadota > Alphaproteobacteria > ATCC43930 > CGMCC-115725 > DATARH01. The sequence goes on from JBGPTQ010000302.1 coordinate 1,143, forward strand.
ATCATTGGCCAATTGAATAACCTGGCCGACGCGTCTCGGCGAGCACGCGAGGCCCTCGCGGCAATGCCCGGGTCGGACCGCGATAAATAAGCGACGCGGCTTCTCTCCGTCAGCGCGGGTAGGGCGGGTGAGCGAAGCGTAACCCGCCGTGGCGCTTACGGAACCAATGGCGGGTTGCGCTTCGCTCCACCCGCCCTACACCCACTTGCCACCCTGAGCGGAAATTCAAACTGAGAGATTACCGGGCAGGCCGCCGGCTCGTGTCCCGGCGTCTAATGCTCTATCGACTGTGCGCCCGCGGGTGCGCCGCGTCGTAGACCGCGAGGAGGCGCTCGGTCTCGACGCTGGTGTAGCGCTGCGTCGTCGACAGGCTGGCGTGGCCGAGGAGCTCCTGGATCGCGCGCAGATCGCCGCCGGCGCCGAGGAGGTGCGTGGCAAAGCTGTGGCGCAATGCATGCGGGGTTGCGGTTTCGGGGAGGCCGAGCGCGCCGCGCAGCACCTCCATCTGGCGCTGCACCAGGCGCGGGCTCAAGGGGCCGCCGCGCGCGCCGACGAAGAGCGGGCCGTCGGCGGAGAGCGCATAGGGGCAGGCGGCGAGGTAATCGGCGATTGCGGCGCGCACCGCCGGCAACACCGGCACCATCCGCTGTTTCTGTCCCTTGCCGGTGATCATGATGATGTCGCCTTGCGGCGCTTCCGAACGCTTGAGGCCGAGCGCCTCGGAAATGCGCAAGCCGCAGCCGTAAAGCAGCGTCAGCACCGCGACATCGCGCTTGGCCTGCCAAACTCTCGCGATTGGGCCGCTCGTCACCATGCCGGCCGGCGCGTCGATCATTTCGGCCGCGTCGGCGACCGTGAGCGCTTTCGGCACGCTGTGCGGCAGCTTCGGCGCGCGCAGCACCAGGAGCGCCGGGCTCGACCCGAGGGCGCGGCGTTCGAGGAAGCGGACAAAGCCGCGCACCACCGACAGGCCGCGCGCGATCGAAGCGCGCTCGACCCGCGCCGCGCGATAGGCGAGGTAGGCGCGGAAATCGGCCGGGCGCAGCCGGCCAAAGGTCGCCAGCTCTGGCATCTCACCGAGATGCTCGGTCAGGAAATCGAGAAAGAAGGCGAGATCGCGGCCATAGGCGGCGATCGTGTGGGCCGAGGCGCGGCGCTCGCCGCCGAGCCAGGATGCCCACAACGCGATCGCGGCGCGGAGATCCTCGGCGGCGGAAAACCGCGCCAACGGCACCGGCTGGGGCAGGGTGGGGAACGATTTTTCTTGGACCGCGGGCCTCTGGCCCGCCCCCCTCCCTAACCCTCCCCCGCTTGCGGCGGAGGGAAGAGAGGGAGCATGCGGGCGGGACGCCCGCGATCCGCCCCCTATGACCGCGGCGGGTTCAGCCATTGCGCGATGGTGATGCCGAGGGCCCGGGCGAGAAAGCTCAATATCTCGGTGCCGAGCCCGGGATGAAACCGCCCGGGCTGGCGCGTGCCGATGCACAAGAGCCCGACCGGGGCGCCGCGACCAAAGGTGAGGCGTAAGAGGGCCTGCGAGCGGACGAGCCCGGCAGCGCTGCCGAACAGCGCCACCTCGCCCGCCGCGTCGGTGCGCAACAGCGCGGCGCGCTCCGGGCCGAGCAGCTCGTCGACCGCGCCCTCCTTCAACAGATGGATGCCGTGCAGGCTGAGCCGGCCCGCTGGCGCCGCCGTGCTTTCGACCCCGATGGTCACGACATCGACATCGAGCAGCACGCCAAGGTCGGTCGTCACGGTCTGCAACAGCTGCTCGAAGCTGGAAGCTGCAAGGATCGCGATCACCGCCTTGTGCACCCGGCCCTGGCTTGCCAGATTGCCGCGACTGGCGGCAATGAGGGTGCGGTGCTCGAGATTGACGCGCGCCAGGTCGCGACGCAGCCGCTCGATCTGAAAATGCTGGAAATCGACAACATCCTCGCCAATCTCGCGGGTGGGCGCGCGCAACAGGCGCAGCGCCTCCGGGTGAGAATCGAGGAAATCGGGATGCCGGCGCAGATAGGCGATGATGTCGCGACCGCCGATCTCTCCCGGCAATTCGGGCGCCGGGGCGGCATCGCGCTCGCTGTGCGGCTTGTCGCGCGGCAGGTCGGCCACGGCTTCTACCTCGCCCCGGCGAGGAGCGGAGCGCGCTGGCAGCGCAGAGCGGGGCACCGGATGATCATTCGACAGCACCTGAAACCTGATCCACGGCCGGCACTCATCCTCCCAAAGCGCAATCGCGGGTCGCCGGCCCGGCGATGAGTGTAGCGATGCCCGATTGCCGTGCCAACAGCGCCGGGGGAGCCGGCCAGGAAACCGATCGTGCTCTCGCGGCACACAAGGTGCGGGTGATGCTGCCGCTGCCGTTACCCGAGCCGCTCGACTACCTGATGCCGGACGGCGCGGCACTGCCGGAGCCCGGCAGCTTTGTCCGCGTGCGGCTCGGGTCGCGGCGCGTGATCGGCGTGGTGTGGGACGGGGTGGGCGGGGAATCGGGCTCGGCGGTCCCGATCGAGCGGC
>JBGPTQ010000303.1:0-3662 GCA_041490725.1 Allostellaceae bacterium
CGCCAAAGCGCTCCTCGTCCGGGCTGTGCATGTTGAAGCGATTGCCCCACGGGCAGGTTACCTGGACATAGTCGTTGTTTTCGGCGACGGCGAATTTGGTCCCCGCGAGCTGTTTCTTGACGCCGGCGAGGCGGGCGAGCAGGGCGTCGCGGTCGGGCGTCACCAGGCCGATCGCGCCGCGCAACACCCAGGGGTCGCCGGTCGGCAGGTGAAACTGGCTCTTGCCGACATTGATCCACATGTTGGCCAGACCGGTGTTCATATAGGGGTCGCGCGTCAGCCCGAGCCCGCCGATGTAGAACAGATTCCCCTGCGCCTGGTCGGGGATCTGCAGGTTGACGTGTTCGAGCATCGTGATGTTGCCCAAATCCTCGGCTTTGCGATCGTAATGTTGCGCCATCAGAACCTCCATCGCTCGATGTGTCACCATTTGTTCCGCAGTTCCCGCAATTTCAAGAACACCGTCTTCTGATCGGGATGCTCGGGCAGGTCGGGAAAGGCTTCGCGCAGCCGCTTGATCACCGACGGGCTGGTCAGCCGGAAAAAGGTGTTGATCTCCTTCTCCAGCGCCAAGGTCGTGACCATCGCCCTCGTCGTATCCTGCGCTTCCATTATCGGCAGCATCGCCTTGGCCTTGGCGTTGTCCGGCTCGCGGTCGAGGGTGAAGCGCAGATTGTTGCCGATATAGTCGTGCCCGGGATAGACCAGCGTCGTGTCCGGCAGCTTCGACAGCTGGGCGGCGAAGGTGTTGTACAGCTCGTTCGGGTGGCCGCCATTGTGGCAATTGCCGGCGCCGGCGTTGAACAGCGTGTCGCCGCAAAACAGCGCGGCCACGTCGCCGCGCGAGCGCACGCAGATATGGCTCATCGTGTGGCCCGGGGTATCGAGGCATTCGAGCTCGACGGTCCGGCCAACCTTGATCACATCGCCGGCGGAGAGCCCGCGATCGATGCCGGCGATGCGGTCCTTCGCGCCCGCATGCGCCAGGAGCTTGGCGCCGGTCGCCGCGATCACCTGGTCATTGCCGCCGGTATGGTCGCGATGCTCGTGGGTGTTGAGGATCTGGGTGATCGTCCAGCCCTTCGCCTTGGCCGCGGCGAGGCATTTTTGATGGTCGAGCGGATCGACCGCCAGCGCCTCGCCGGTCTCGCCGCAGGCGATCAGGTAATTGAAATTGCGACCGGAATTGGCGGTCCAGATCTGTTCGACGATCATTGTTTGCTCCCGGCGTGTTCAGCCGATCAGAGTATAGGAGCCCGGCCCAGCCTGCGCCATCCTCGGATCGATCGCAGCGGATTCGGACCCTGGCTCGAGCGCCGATCAATTCTCTTTGGTAAAAGCGCGCGGCATTGTCCCACAGCAGCTTCTTGCGCGTCGCCGGCTTGAGGCTCGACCAGGCCAGGATGTTGTCGATCGACTCGGGGAACTGGCACTCCGAGTGCGGATAGTCCGAGGCGTACATCAAGACGTCGTCGCCGAGAAATCCGGCGACGGTGTTGAACATGCCCTCGCCCTCCTGATGCTCGATGCCCCTCGGAATCCTCCCGGCTCTGTGGCCGCCTCTCACTCCGCCAGCGCTGATAGTCGCTCCTCGATCCACTCAGGCGTAACGCCGGGCAGGCTGGCGAGTTCGGCGCGGGCTTCAGCCTTGGTCTGGGTGACGCAGGCGATCACATCAGGCATCTCGCCATCCTCGGGCTGGCAGGCGAATTCGAGACGAATTCCGTTGGGGTCGTAGAAATAGATGCCGAGCAAACCGGGGAGCTGCGGGATCGGCCCGATATAGTCGATGCCGCGCCCTTTCAGCCGCGCTTCGACCTCGCGGAAGCGCGAAGCGGTCACCGTGAACGCGCAATGCTGCATCGCGCCGATGGCGTTGCGGTTGCCGGCCGGCTCCCGGCCCCTCGGGATCTCGAAAAAAGCGAGCAGGCTGTCGTTGCCCATGTCGAAAAAGTAGTGGCGCACCTCTTCATAGGGCGGGTTGCCGCGATTGGCCGGGCCGGTGCCGAGCCCCGCTGGCACCTTCATCGCATGCACCAGTGGCATGCCGAGCACGTCGACGTAAAACTCGACCGTCGCCTTCATATCGTCGGTGCACAGCGCGAGATGGTGGACGCCGCGCGGCAGCGGCATCAGCAGCTTTTGGCGGCGCTGATCGTCCATGTCCTCCCTCATTGCATACGGCGGGTTACGCCCGCGCCCCTACCGGCAATGCGGCATGACCTCCTTGGCGAACAAGGTCATCGTCTGCCTGACCATGGCCACTCGACCCGATAGCACGGCGTGGGCGCGACGAGCAATCCACGTAACCGGCGGGTAGCGCCTCGGTTTGATCGTAACAGCCATAAGGCGCCCCGCGGCGCCGGGATCATGGGCCTTTCGCACGTATTTCTCTCTTGACAAATGATATAAATTATGATAATATTTACTTCTCTGAATGGTGCAAGCAATGCAAGTGATGGCCGTTCAAGCCGCGCATGATCCTTGATAATCGGCGCAGACGGGCCATACCGTTGCGCTGATAATTGCGCTGTTATTGCGCTGTTAGCCCGCTGTTCTGCCGCTGGTATGAGACCGGCGGGAGCGGCATAAAAGCAAGCGTTTCCAATCGGTTGAGGTGACTATGCAGCCAGAATCGAAATCGGATGCCGATCAACAGCGCGCCGATAGCGAGCCTCCGGATCGCCAAGCGCAGTCGGCGGCGCCGCGCGGGCGCCCGTTCGTCAAGGGACAGTCCGGCAACCCGGCCGGCCGGCCGAGCCGCGCCCGCCAGGCGGCCGTCGTCGCCGAGGCGCTGATCGGCCGCAGGACGGTGCCGCTGACCAACAAGGCCATCGATCTCGCGCTGGCGGGCGACCGGGTGGCGTTGCGGCTCTGTCTCGACCGCATCATGCCGCGGCGCCGCGAGGCGCCGATCGCGCTGCCTCTGCCGCCGATCGCGGGCACCGCCGACATCGGCGCGGCCATGGCGGCGGTCGTCAACGCCGCCGCGACCGGCGCCGTCACCTCGGCGCAGGCCGGTGCGCTGGCCCGGGTGGTGACGACCTTTATTCGCGCGATCGAGACCGGCGATTTCGAGCGGCGCCTGACCGAACTCGAAGCGTGGCAAAAGGGGCGCCGTTAAGCTACGGTCAAGCCGTCATTGCGAGGAGCGCAGCGACGAAGCAATCTCGGGAGGCGAGTACATCCGGCGCGAGATCGGTTCGCTTCGCAATGACGGGAAAGCCTACATGGACGATGCGCTCGGATTGCCTTCAGGCGCCTTTACCAAGATCGACGGCGACGAGGACGAGCTGTTCTACGAGCCGCCGCGCCTCGTCTATCACATCGACGACAACGCGGTCGCCGCCCTGACCGAATTCTACCGCGCGGCGCTGCCCGCTGGCGGCGTATTGCTCGACCTGATGAGCAGCTGGGTCAGCCATTTGCCGCCCGAGACCCAATACGCCGAAATCATCGGGCACGGCATGAACGCCGCCGAGCTTGCCGCGAACCCGCGGCTCGTCCGATGGTTTGTCCAGAACCTCAATCGCGACGCATCCCTACCGCTGGCTGATGCCAGCATCGACGCGGCGATGATCTGCGTCTCGGTGCAATACCTGCAAGAGCCCGTCGCGGTTCTGCGCGAGGTCGCCCGCGTGCTGCGCCCAGGCGGACCCGTC
>JBGPTQ010000304.1:0-3656 GCA_041490725.1 Allostellaceae bacterium
GGCGAGCGATAGGGCCTCGGGACCCTGGTTCCCGCTTTCGCGGGAATGACAACGGATGGGTGAGAGCGGCATGATTCATCCGGTGATCTTGTCGGGCGGCTCGGGGACGCGGCTGTGGCCGATGTCGCGCTCGCTCTACCCGAAGCAACTGTTGGTGCTCACTGGCGAGCATAGCCTGTTGCAGGAAACCGCGCTCCGGGTGATGGGCGATGCTGGGGGCGAATTTGGGTTTGCCCCGCCGCTGATCATCGCCAATGAGGAGCACCGCTTCATCATCGCCGAGCAGCTGCGCGAGATCGGCGCCGCGCCCGATGCGCTGGTGCTCGAGCCCGTTGGCCGCAACACCGCGCCCGCGGCCTGCGTCGCCGCGTTGCGGCTCGCCGCAAGCGAGCCCGACGCGCTGATGCTGGTGATGGCCTCTGATCATGTGATCGCCGACCTCGCCGCCTTTCGCGCCGCGATCGATCGGGCCGCCACCGCCGCCCGCGCCGGCCATCTGGTGTCGCTCGGCATCAGGCCCGAGCGGGCGGAGACCGGGTATGGCTATATCGCCGCCGGCGCGCCGATCGATGGTTGCGAGGGCGCCTTCGCGGTGTCGCGCTTTGTCGAAAAGCCGGATGCCGAGACGGCCGAGCGCTACCTCGCCTCGGGCGAGTATTTCTGGAACAGCAGCATCTTTCTGTTTCCGGTGGCGCTCTATCTCGCCGAGATCGGCCGCCTTCGGCCGGAGATGCTCGCCGCCTGCAAAGCGGCGCTGGAGGGAGCGCGTTCGGACAGCGATTTCATCCGCCTCGACAAGGCGGCCTTCGCCGCCTGCCCGAGCGACTCGATCGACTATGCCGTGATGGAGCACACCGAGCGCGCGGCGGTGGTGCCGGTAAGCATGGGGTGGAGCGACCTCGGCTCCTGGGACACACTGTGGGAGATGAGCGCCAAGGACGAGCGCGGCAACGCGCTGGCCGGCAACGTCGTCGCCGAGGCCACGAGCAACTGCTACCTGCGCTCCGAAGCCGGGCTCGTCGCGGCGATCGGGGTCGCGGACCTGGTTGTCGTCGCCACCGACGACGCGGTCATGGTGGCGCCGCGCAACCGCACCCAGGAGGTGAAGAATCTGGTCACCCGCTTATTGGCGGAGCGCCGCGACGAAGCCGACGCGCTCTCCACCGTGCATCGGCCGTGGGGCACCTACCGCGCGCTGCACAACGGCCACCGTGTGCAGGTCAAGCACATCATGGTGAAGCCGGGCGCCAAGCTGTCGTTGCAGATGCACCACCACCGCGCCGAGCATTGGGTGGTCGTCCAGGGCACCGCAAAGATCGTGCGCGGCAACGAGGAGATGGTTCTGACCGAGGACCAGTCGACCTACATCCCGCTCGGCACCGCGCACCGCCTGGAAAACCCCGGCAAGATCCCGCTGCACGTCATCGAGGTGCAATCGGGCAGCTATCTCGGCGAAGACGACATCGTCCGCTTCGAGGACCATTACGGACGGGAGTAGGCCTTCTCTCCTATACTCGCATTCCCGGCGAAAGCCGGGATCCATCCTGCCGCATCGCAACTGCTGAAGAATGGGTCCCGGCTTTCGCCGGGAATGCGGATGTTTTTACGAGCCCTTAAACCTCAATCATGGCGCCGGTGCGGCTGGTAATGAGGCCGTAATGCTCGACGCGGCGGTGCTTCTCGAAATTAAAGACGGTGCGCCGGAGGTAGTCGCCGAGTTCGAGATCGAGTGTCGCCGTGATCAGCTCGTCCTCCTCGCTCAGGGCCTGCGCCGCGATCTCGCCGGTCGGCGCGACGATCGCCGAGCCGCCGATCATGCCGAACCCGTCCTCGGCGCCGCATTTCGCCGCGGCCAGCACCCAGGCGGCGTTCTGATAGGCGTTGGCCTGCAATGACAAGAGGTGGTGGAACATCCGCAGATGCACCGGCTCAGGGTGATGGATGTTCAGGGTCGGCGTGTTGTAGCCGAGCGCGACGATCTCGACCCCCTGCAATCCCATGACCCGGTAGGTCTCGGGCCAGCGCCGGTCGTTGCAGATGCACATGCCGACGACCGCACCCTGCATGCGCCACACGCGGAAGCCTTCGTTGCCGACATCGAAATAGCGCTTTTCGAGGTGCTGGAACGGCGCGTTTGGCAGATGCTCGGCATGCCCGGGCAGATGGATCTTGCGGTAGCGCCCGATGATTCTTCCGTCCGGATCGACCAGAATCGAGGTGTTGTAATGGCGCGGCTGACCCATCTCCTCGGTCAGCTCGGCATAGCCGAGATAAAACCCGATGCCGAGCTCCTGCGCGAGATCGAACAATGGCCTTGTCTCGGCGCTCGGCATCTCGCGCTCGAAATAGCGGTCGATCTCGCCCTGGTCGGTCATCCACCAGCGCGGGAAGAAGGTCGTCAGCGCGAGCTCGGGAAAGACGACGAACCGGGCGCCATTGCCATGCGCCTCGCGCAACAGCGCAACCAGCCGCTTGACCACGGCACTGCGGCTGTCGGCGAGGTGAATCGGGCCGAGCTGGGCAACCGCGGCGCGAAGCTTTCGGGGCACGGGGGCTTCTCCTAGTAGGATGGGTTGAGCGTAGCGAAACCCATCATTTTCGTTGTTCAAACTCGGTCCTGCTCGATGGGCTTCGCTTCGCTCAGCCCATCCTACATTTTTGCATCACACCAGCGGCGCGCCGCCCTTCGCCGCGGCGAAGGCGAGTTCGGGCGTAGTGCGGCCGAGCGGGCGGGCGGCGTCGGACAGGGCACACGGGAGAAAATTGCCGCTGCCGCGCTCGGCGATCAATTTCCCCTCATCGATGACGATGCGACCGCGCGACAGGACCGTGACCGGCCAGCCGGTGAGCTGCATCCCTTCATAGGGCGTGTAGCCGACATTGTCGTGGATGTTGGCGGCGCTGACCGTGGTCTCACGGCGCGGGTCCCAGATCGCGATGTCGGCGTCGCTGCCGACCGCGATCGTGCCCTTTCTCGGATAGAGCCCGTAGATCTTCGCGGCGTTGGTCGCGGTCAGCGCGACAAAGCGGTTGAGGTCGAGCCTGCCCTTGCCGACGCCCTCGGAAAACAACAATGGCACGCGCAATTCGATGCCGGGGACGCCGTTGGCGGTGTCCTTGAACGTCGTCTTGTCGCCTTTCGGGAGCTTGCCGGTTTCGTCGTAGCGATAGGGCGCGTGATCCGACGAGAAGACGTTGAAGGTGCCGTTCTGGAGGCCGCGCCATACCGCCTCCTGGCCCGCCTTATCGCGCGGCGGCGGGCTGCAGCAGAACTTGGTGCCCTCGAGATCCATGCCGATGTCGTCGGCGGTGAGGAACAGATATTGCGGGCAGGTCTCGCCGTAGATCTTGAGGCCCTGGGTCTGGGCGTTGCGGATCACATCGATCGCCTCGGCGGCCGAGACATGGACGATCAGGATCGGCACGTCGAGCAGCTCGGCCAAGGCCACCGCCCGGTTCGTCGCCTCGCCCTCGGCGATCCGGGCGTGCGACACCGCGTGGTAGCGCGGCTGCGAAAGGCCCTTCGCGAGGAGGCGGTCGGCCAGCCACTGGATCATGTCGTGGTTCTCGGCATGGACCATGACCATCGCGCCCTCATGGCGCGCCAATGCCAGGATGTCGAGCATCTGATGGTCGTCGAGGCGCAACAAATCGTA
>JBGPTQ010000305.1:0-3654 GCA_041490725.1 Allostellaceae bacterium
CGAGTTCATGGAAGACGACCTCGGCGTTCAGCTGCGCGACCGCATCGGCGTCGACAACATGCTGTGGGGCAGCGACTACCCGCACGCCGAGGCGACCTTCCCGCGCTCGCAGCAATTCCTCGAACGGATGTTTAGGGGCGTGCCGGAGGCCGATCTGCGCAAGATCACCTCGGATAACGCGGCCAAGATGTTCGGCTTTAGCCTGAACTGAACAGCCAGCAAGTTGTCATTGCGAGGAGCATAGCGACGAAGCAATCTCGATGATCTGAACCCATTGGACCGAGATTGCTTCGCTTCGCTCGCAATGACAGCAGACGCAACCAGCACCCCGCCACCGGGCTTCGTCCCAGCCGCCAAGGCTGCCGACATTCCGCCCGGCGCGATGAAATGCGTCGCGGTCGAGCGCGAACGCATACTGCTCGCCAATGTCGGCGGTACGTTCTACGCAATCGGGGATATGTGCGGGCATCGACGCGCGCCGCTGTCGGCGGGCGAACTCGACGGCTATCTCGTCGAGTGCCCGCTGCATTACGCGATATTCGACGTGCGCACCGGTAAGTTCGTCGTCGGCCCGGTCTCGGCCGATGTGCCGGCCTACGAAACCCGGGTCGAAGGCGACACCGTCCTGGTAAAGCGCTGACGGCACTGTGGCCGCGCTTGACCGTGCGCCCGGATTTCTTACATGCAGCAGATGACGCGGCCCTCCGACACCCTGGTATGGCACGGCACGACGATCCTGGCGCTGCGCAAAGGCGGCGTCGTGGTCGTTGCCGGCGATGGCCAGGTGTCGATGGGAGAGACCATCGTCAAATCGAATGCCAAGAAGGTGCGGCGGCTCGCCGGCGGCAGCGTGATCGCCGGGTTTGCCGGGACGACGGCCGACGCGATCACGCTGTTCGAACGCCTCGAAGCCAAGCTCGAGCAATATTCCGGGCAGCTGACCCGGGCCTGCGTCGAACTGGCCAAGGATTGGCGCACCGACCGCTATCTGCGGCGGCTCGAGGCGATGATGGCAGTCGCCGACAAAGAGGTCTCGCTGATCCTGTCGGGCAACGGCGACGTGCTTGAACCGGAGGACGGCATCATCGGCATCGGCTCGGGCGGCGGGTATGTGCTCGCCGCGGCGCGCGCCTTGATCGAGGTCGACGGGCTCGATGCCGAGGCGATCGCCCGGCGGGCGATGGCGATCGCGGCGCAAATCTGCGTCTATACCAACGACAAGGTCACCCTTGAAAAGCTCCCCGCCTGAATGAAAAGCTCCCTGCCTGAATGAAAAGCTCCCTGCCTGAATGAAAAGCTCCCTGCCTGAATGAAAAGCTCCCTGCCTGAATCGCTGGCGACCTCGTTCAGCCCGCGCGAGATCGTCTCCGAACTCGACCGCTTCATCGTCGGCCAGGATGAGGCCAAGCGCGCCGTCGCGATCGCGCTGCGCAACCGCTGGCGCCGCCAGCAGCTGACGCCCGAGCTGCGCGAGGAGGTATTGCCGAAAAACATCCTGATGATCGGCCCCACCGGCTGCGGCAAGACCGAGATCGCGCGCCGGCTGGCGCGGCTCGCCGAGGCGCCGTTTCTGAAGGTCGAGGCGACCAAATTCACCGAGGTCGGCTATGTCGGCCGCGATGTCGAGCAGATCGCCCGCGACCTCGTCGAGATCGCGATCGCGATGACCCGCGAGCGTTTGCGCAAGCAGGTCGCGGCGAAGGCCGAGCTCTCGGCCGAGGAGCGCGTTCTCGACGCGCTGGTCGGCGGCAATGCCAGCCCCGATACCCGCCAGAAATTCCGCAAGATGCTGCGCGAGGGTTCGCTCGACGATCGCGAGATCGAGGTCACCGTTCAGGAAAGCGCGGCGGCGAGCCTGCCGACCTTCGAGATCCCGGGCCTGCCCGGGGCGCAGATGGGCATGCTCAATCTCGGCGACATCTTCGGCAAGGCGTTCGGCGGGCGCGCCAAGCCGCGGACGATGACCGTCGCGGACAGCCATCGCGTGCTGATCGCCGAGGAAAGCGACAAGCTGTTGGATCAGGACCGGGTGGTCCGCGAGGCGATCCAATCGGCCGAGCAGAACGGCATCGTCTTTCTCGACGAGATCGACAAGATCTGCGGGCGCACCGAGCGCGGCGGCGGTCTCAGTGGGGCCGATGTCAGCCGCGAAGGGGTGCAGCGCGATCTCTTGCCGCTGATCGAAGGCACCACCGTCGCCACCAAGCATGGCGCGGTCAAGACCGACTACATCCTGTTCATCGCCTCGGGTTCCTTCCACACGGCCAAGCCGTCCGATCTGTTGCCCGAGCTGCAAGGCAGGCTGCCGATCCGGGTCGAATTGAAGGCGCTCGACCGCGCCGATTTGCGCCGCATCCTGGTTGAGCCGGAAGCGAGCCTGATCAAGCAATACCGGGCCCTGCTCGCGACCGAAGGGGTCGAACTGGAGTTCCAGCCCGAGGCGATCGACGAGATCGCGCTGTTGGCCGAGCAGATCAACGCCACGGTCGAAAATATCGGCGCGCGGCGGTTGCACACGATCCTCGAGCGCCTGCTCGAGGAGATCAGTTTCACCGCCTCGGACCGGCCGAGCGGCACCGCCATTACGATCGACGCGGCCTATGTCCGCGAGCGGGTCGGCGCGCTCGCCCAGAACGCGGATCTCTCGCGGTTCATCCTGTAGGCGGCCGGAACCAAGCGGCCGCCGGGAATGCGCCAGCAGCAGCCTAGCGGGTAGGCGATCCTCTACCGGCCGGGCCGGGTTGCTGCTCGCGGGGAACGTTCTGTTGTTCGCCGGGGGTCGCGCGCGGCCCGCTCTCAGGCAACCCGAATGATGGCCCTGGGCGTTCGCGCGGCCCGCCCTCAGGTAGCGTGAATGATGGCCGTGGGCTTTCGCGCCGCACGCAATTGTTACCCTCAGCGACGGTTCCCTGAGGACAAGCGCAGGCGGTGCCGGCGGCGTTTGGGATCATCGGCGGGCGGCAAGCGATCTCTCGTACGCATTCCCGGCCCTTCTGCACGGTCCCCGACGGACAAACGCACTGACCAGCGACAGCACCCGGAACCATCGGTGGCGGGCATACGGGCGGCGGCGGCGGCCGTACGCATTCCTGGCCCCGGCGCACCGTGCCTGCGGGACATACGCAGGCATTGCCGGCCGCATTCGGAACCAGTGGCGGACGACACTCGGGCAGCCGCACACACTCCCGGCCCACCAGGGTCGTCCCCGCCGGACACACGCACTGACCGGCGACGGGACCCGGCACCAGCGGCGGCGGACAGATGGATGGTTTTCCGACCGTCGCGCAATCGCTGTTGTTTGCCGGATTGGAATCCTGAAGGCCCGATGCCGCGGTCACCCCGACAGCAGCACAGTTTTCGAAGGGTCCATTGCCCGTCGCGCTGGCGGAGATGTTGATCGTGCTGAAGACCTGGCCTGTCGTGGTCGGACCCGTGCCGACATACGTGCAGGTCAACGTGCCGCCCGCTTGTATTGCGGGGGGAGCATTGCAGGTCCAATCCGGGAGCCCCGTCGCACTCGTGAAAGTCATCCCGGCCGGCACGACATCCGTCACGGTGACGACGCTGTTGCCGTTGAACGGGGACCCGACATTCGTGACGGTCAAATGGAACGCATAGGCATTGCCGGCGGGGCCGGGCCTCGTCTCACCGGTC
>JBGPTQ010000306.1:0-3647 GCA_041490725.1 Allostellaceae bacterium
CCGCCGTCAAGCACCGGCACCGGGAACAGATTGATCAGCCCGAGATTGACCGACAGCACCGACATGAACCACAACAGCGGCACGATGCCGCCCTGGGCGATCTCGCCCGATAACTGGGCAATGCGCAGCGGCCCGCCCAGTTCGTCGGTGGCGCGCGTGCCGATCACCATCTGCCACATCGCCTCGAGCGTGGTGACCGACAGGTTCCAGGTCTCGCCGACCGCGCGCACGACCGCGCTCGCCGGATCGCGCTGGATGTATTTGGTGCCGCCGCCGCGGATGCCGAGCTGACCGATCTGGCGGCGCCCGAGCCGGTCGCTCTCCTCGACGCGGCTCGGCGTAACCTGCAGGGTAACGAGTTCGCCGTCGCGTCTGACGACCATCGTCATCGGCACGGTCGGATTGAGCCGCACCACCTGCTGGACGTCCTCGAAGCGTTCGATCGACCGCGCGTCGATGCTGAGGATCGCGTCGCCTGCGTGGATCCCGCCGGCTTCGGCGGCGCTGCCCGGCATGACCTGGCCGACCTCCGCGGGGGTGAAAGGCTGGCCATAGGTCATGAACAGGAGCGCCAGCACGACGATGGCGAAGATAAAATTCGCGATCGGGCCGCCGGCGACGATGGCGGCGCGCTGGCCCAGTCGCTTGCACGGGAACGAGACCGCACGCTCGGCCGCGGTGAGCTCGCCGAGGCCCGCTATCGGCAGCGCGGAACTCGCATCGCTGTCGCCGAACATCTTGACGTAACCGCCGAGCGGGATCGTGCTGAACTTCCAGCGCGTGCCGGCGCGGTCCCACCAGCCGAAGAGTTCGGGGCCAAAGCCGATCGAGAACACCTCGACCTTCACCCCGTTACGCCGGGCGACCAAGTAATGGCCGAGTTCGTGGACGAACACGAGAACGGTCAGGACCACAAGGAACACGACGACGTAAAAGAATCCGCCGTGCAGAAACGGCACTAATTGGCTCATCGTCTGTCCGTCATTGGGCAATGCGCGAGTATCCGCGCGGAGAGACAAGATTTGCCGCGGTGTCGCGAGCGGCTCTATCGATATCGTAGACTTCTTCGAGCGAATCAAGATTGCCGTCGGGCATCAGTTCGAGCGTGCGCTCGACGGTCGCGGCGATATCGAGAAATCCGATCTGACCAGCGAGAAAGGCGTGGACCGCGGTCTCGTTCGCCGCGTTGAGCACGGTTGGGCCGGCGCCGCCGCGCGCGAGCGCTTCGCGTGCGAGGCGCAACGCCGGGAAGCGCTCTTGGTCGGGCGCTTCGAAGGTGAGCCGCCCGACCTCGGCGAGGTCGAGCCGCTTTGTCGGGGCCGCGGTGCGCCCCGGCCAGCCGAGGGCATAGGCGATCGGGGTGCGCATGTCGGGCGAGCCGAGATGGGCGAGCACCGAGCCGTCGCGATAGGTCACCAGGCCATGCACGATCGATTGCGGATGGACAACGATGTCGATGCGCTCGGGTTCCATCTGAAACAGATAGTGCGCCTCGATCAGCTCGAGCCCCTTGTTCATCAAGGTTGCCGAATCGACGGAAATCTTCGCGCCCATGCGCCAGGTCGGGTGCGCCACCGCCTGGGCCGGGGTCGCCTCGCGCATGGCGGCGAGGCTGTGCTCGCGAAACGGGCCGCCGCTGCACGTCAGGGTGATCTTCTCGATCCCCTCGACACGGGTGAAATCAAAGCATTGCCAGATCGCGTTATGCTCGCTGTCGACCGGCAACAGGGTGGCGCCGTAGGCTGCGACCTCGCGCATGAAGAGGCTCCCGGCGCAGACCAGGACCTCCTTGTTGGCGAAGGCGACGATGCGCCCCTTGCGAACCGCCGCCAGCGTCGGTTCGAGCCCGGCGGCGCCGACGATCCCCGCCATGACCCAATCGGCCGGCCGCTCGGCGGCCTCGACCAGAGCCGCCCGGCCGCACGCCACCTCGATCCCGGCGCCGGAAAGCGCCTCCTTCAGCGCCGGATAATCGGCGGGATCGGCAATTGCCGCGAAGCGCGCATCGAGCGCCTTCGCCTGCTCGGCCAGCAATGCCGCGTTGTGGTTGGCGGTCAACGCCTCGACGGTGAAGGCGTCGCGGTTGCGCAACAAGAGGTCGACCGTGCTCTGTCCGATCGACCCGGTCGAGCCAAGGATCGTGACCCGGCGCGGCCGCCCCGAGCTTTGGCCGGGGCTTTGACCGGGGCTGCTTGTGGTCCGCTCGTCGGCCTGGGAGGGCCCGGTCATCGCCATGTCAGCACGCTGCCGCCACCGATCAGGGTCAGCAACGCTACCGCCGGGATGACGGCCAAAAGGCCATCGAGCCGGTCGAGCAGGCCGCCATGCCCAGGAATGAGGCCACTCGAATCCCTCACACCGAACCTTCGCTTGGCCGCGGACTCCGCAAGATCGCCGAACTGCCCGACAATCGCAAGTCCCGCGCTCGCCAGCACCAGCGGCAGCACCGCGGAGCTACCGAGGACGCGCGCGGTGCCCCACCCGGCCAGCGCGGCGCAGCCAGCCCCGCCGATCAGCCCCGCCCAGGTCTTGCGCGGGCTCCAGCGCGGCGCGAGAAGCGGCCCGCCGAATCGCCGGCCGATCGCATAGGCGCCGATATCGGTGGCCCAGACGACGGCGAAGATCCACAGCACGGTGCGCGGCCCGATGTCGTCAGGCCGCGCCAGCCACAACAGGAGAACGCAGGGGATCCCGACCCACAGCGCGCCCAGCGCCAGCCACTGCGCGTCGCCGCCATGCTCCCGCTGCGCCATCCAGCAGACGATCGCCGCGCCGACGAGGCTCAGCCCGACCGCGACCCCGACCCCGGCCGCCGCTTGTGCCGCGACGGCGCCAAGGACCACGCCGATCAGCACGACCCCGCTCGCCCCGAGCCGGCCGGCATGGCACAGCCGGGCCCATTCCCAAGCCATTACCGCGCCGGCCATTGCGGTGAGGATCGGCAGCCAGGGCCAGCCGAACCACGCGGCGGCGATGGCGATTGGCGCCAGGACCAGCGCCGAGAGAATGCGCAACCTGAGTGAGCCCTGGGAGCCCTGGGAGCCCCGATCAGCGGGAGCCAACAGAGGCACCGTAGCGGCGCTCGCGGCCGCAATAGTCGGCGATCGCCTTTTCGAGATCGCTGCGTCCAAAATCCGGCCACAGCGTCTTTGTAAAGACTAGCTCGGCGTAGGCGCACTGCCATAAGAGGAAATTGCTGATGCGCTGCTCGCCGCTGGTGCGAATCAACAGATCCGGGTCGGGCAGGTCCGCGGTGAACAGATGGCTCGCGATGAGGTCTTCATCGACCGCCTCGACGGCCAGGCTCCCCGCGGCCACTTTGGCGGCGATCGCCCGCGTCGCGGCGACGATCTCGGCGCGCCCGCCGTAGGATAGCGCGATCGTCAGGTTGATCCCGCGATTGTCGCGGGTCAGCGCCTCGGCGTTGGCGATCAGCGTGACCAGATCGGAGGACAGCCGGCCGATTTCGCCGATCACCCGCAAGCGCACGCCGTTGCGGTGCAATTCCGCGATTTCGCCGCGCAGGTAATGGCGCAAGAGCCCCATCAACTCGCCCACTTCGTCGAGCGGGCGCTTCCAGTTCTCGGAGGAGAACCCGAACAGGGTCAGATAGGGAATGCCGAGTTCGCTCGCCGCGACCAGCGTGC
>JBGPTQ010000307.1:0-3642 GCA_041490725.1 Allostellaceae bacterium
CATCTCCGATGCGCCGTTCGACAGGCGCGCGCATGCGCGCGCCAAGAGGGCCCCTAAAGGGCGGAGAGGGGCTGATGGGATCGTCTTTGAGGATGAGCGGCAGCCCCGCGGCGACAAGAACGACGCGGTCGGCGAGTGCGGCCATTTCCTGGTTGAGAAGGCCGGCGGCATCGCGGAAACGGCGGCCGAGCGGGGTTTCCGGCACAAGGCCGAGCCCGACTTCGTTGGCGACCAGGACAATCGGACCCGCCGCGTCGCGCAGGGCCGCGCGCAATGTCGCGAATGCCTCATCGATCGGCGCCCCGGCCAGCATCAGGTTCGACAGCCACAAGGTCAGGCAGTCGATCAGCAGCGGGCGCGCGGGGGTCGCCTCGGCGGCGATAACGCCCGCCACGGCGAGCGGCGCCTCGATCGTGTGCCAGAAGGTGCCGCGCCCGCCACTATCCCTTCTGGCGCGATGCGCGGCGATGCGCGCCGTCATCTCGTCGTCGCCGGCCTCGGCGGTCGCGCAATAGGCGCCGCAGCGTGCGGCCCCTTCGACGAGCGCTTCAGCAAAGCGGCTCTTGCCCGAGCGGGCGCCGCCCAGGACCAGCGTCAGCGGGGGCAGCTGCCCCGCATGGGGTGACGACAAAGGCTCCTCCTCCGCCCGAGGAATCGTGCCGGTTACTCCCTCTGTCCAGAGGGCGCGATGCGGAGGTCTCCTGGCTCGGGGTCGTCGCCCACGGCGCCTTCCCGGCCGGACCTATCCCGACCAGTGGCGTATGCCGCGGGCTCGCCGCTAACAGTTGCGGGGGCAGCGCCGGTCTTGCACCGGACTTCCCTGTCGCATCGCTGGCGCGACGCTAACACGCACCGGGTGCCCCGTCACGCCCTCTCGGCGGGCTGGGCCTAGCGCGGCGGGCGGTTGACCGTGACGACGCGCCAGCCATGCCCCATGCCGGGGCCGTCGATGTGGTCGATGCGGGTCAACGAGCAGTTTTCCATCGTGAAGGCGAGGCAGGCCTCGGGTTCGAGGCCGAGCGCGAGGCCGAGCGCCGAGCGGATCGTGCCGCCATGCGCGACGGCGATGATGTCGCGCCCGCGATGGGCGTCCAGCACGTGGTGAATGGCGCGCGCCACTCGCTGCATCATATCGACAAAGCTCTCGCCGCCCGGCGCGCGCTCATGGGCCGGCGCATGCCAGAAGCGATGAAACGCGCCGCCGCGCAAATGGCGCAGCTCGTCATAGGTGAGGCCCTGCCACTCGCCGAAGCTCTGCTCGGCGAGGTCGGGGATCGCCATCGCATCGGGGCCGGGGATCGGGTCGGGCCCGGTCAGCCCGGCCCGCACGATCGCCCGCGCGGTTTCATGGGTGCGGCGCAGATCGCTCGTCACCCACGCCGCGTCGCGCGGCAACTGGCGCGCCAAGCCGGTAAAGACCGCGGTGTCGGTGCAGTCGCACGGCATGTCCTTCTGGCCATAGATGCGCCCGTCATGCTCGACCGGCGCGTGCCGCACCCACCAGAAGCGCGTCGTCGTCGCAGTGCCGCCGACGCCGCCCGCGCCGATCGCCCCGGTGCCGAAGGGCGAGACCTTGCCTGCTGGTGGGGTGCGCGAAGTCTCGCTCATTTGGCGGCCGCTGCAAGCAGCATCACGATCTCTCCGATTTGCTGGAACAAGCCGAGGACATCGCCGGTGTAGCCGCCGATCTGGCGCTGCGCAAGCATGGCGGCAAGCGCGACCGCGGCGCCGCCGAGCGCCAGCGCGATTGCGCCGGTACGCGGCCCCAAGAGCGTGAGCGCGATCGCGCCACCGAGCACCGCCGCCGCGATTGCGACCGGGAGGCTCGGCCGGCCGGCAGCGGCGCCGAGCCCATCCGCGCGCGCCGGCGCCAGGATTCGCATCAGCGGCGGCAGGGCGCCGCGCGAGGCGGCATGCGCGGCGATCAGCGCGAGGCCGGCATGGATCGGCTCGCCGATCGTGCCGAGCGCGGCGGCGCGCAGCCCGAGGCTCAGCACGAGTGCGATCACGCCGAAGCTGCCGTGCCGGCTGTCGCGCATGATTGCGAGCTTCTGGTCGCGGCTGTGGCCGCCGCCGAAGCCGTCGGCGGTATCGGCCAAGCCATCCTCATGGAAAGCGCCGGTGACCGCGAGGCCGGCGGCAACGGCGATCAGCGCGGCCGGGGCGTTGCCGCAGCCCAGGAGTTCGGCGATCAAAAACGCGAGCGCGGCGAGCGCGCCGATCCCGGCACCGACCAGCGGGAATGCCCAGCCCGAGGCGGCGACCGCGCCGTCCGCGGGCAGCGTCACGCCGACCGGCAGCCGGGTCAGCAAGGCGGTGGCGATGGCGAATTCGTCGAACAGCCCGCGCGGCGCGTCCATGCACGCGAACATAGAAGCTTTTATTGATATATCTATCGGCCTCACAGCGACCCCTCACCGTCCGACCGACGGAGACAGCATGAGCAAGACCGGCTCGCGCGGCGATGTGGCCGAGCACCACTACCAGCGACTCCTGCGCGAGCTGCAAATCGAACTGGTCAAGTTTCAGCGCCGCCTGATCGCGCGCGGCGACCGCGTCCTCGTCCTAGTCGAGGGCCGCGACGCCGCGGGCAAGGACGGGGTGATCAAGCATATCATCGAACATCTGAGCCCCCGCGAAACCCGGGTCGTGGCCCTGCCGGCCCCCACCAGCGAACAGCGCACGACCTGGTATTTCCAGCGCTACGTCGCCCATTTGCCCTCAGCCGCCGAGTTCGTGTTGTTCAACCGCTCCTGGTACAACCGGGCCGGCGTCGAGCGGGTGATGGGCTTCTGCACCGAGGATGAGGTCGAGACCTTTCTCGAAGACGCGCCGATCTTCGAGCGGATGCTGGTCAATTCGGGGATCCGGCTGTTCAAATACTATCTCGACATCGATCGGCATGAGCAGGCGCAGCGGCTCACGGAACGCCGGCACGATCCGCTCAGCCAGTGGAAGACCAGCCCGGTCGACAAGGTGGCGCTAAAGCATTGGGACGACTATACGCACGCCCGCGACGAGATGCTGCGCCGCACGCATTCCCCGCATGCCCCCTGGCATATCGTGCGGGCCGCCGACAAGCACACGGCGCGCCTCAACCTGATTCGCCACCTGCTGGCTCACCTGCATTACCGGAAGAAGGAGCATGGCCTCCTGGCGTTCGACCCGGCGATCGTTTTCGCTTTCGACGAAGCCCGGCTCGGTGACGGCTCGATAGCCGGTTGAAGCCGGGCGTAACGGCTAACCGGCGATGCCCGTTGCGATCCACCATGCTGCCCCGGCGCCGCCGAGCGCCAAGAGGGCGAGCACCGCGGCCGGTGCGGCGGCACCGCGCCCGCCGACAAAAGCCACGGCATAGGCTGCCTTCAACAAATTGTTCGACGAGGCGGCGATCAGGATCGCGGCCGCTCCTGCGCCCGCTGTCAGTGGCGCCGCGCCGCCGGCCGCGATGCTGAGCACGAAGGGATCGATATCGGCGAACCCGACGATCGCCGCCAGCCCGAAGAGCCCATTTTGGCCGAACTCGGTCCGGGCCCAGGCGGCGGCGAGCGAGATCGCCACGAATAGTGCCGCAAAGATGAACGCCGCGCTGAGCTCCAGCGGGTTGGCGGGCGCTGTGGCGTCCGCCTGCGCTGCCGCCGG
>JBGPTQ010000308.1:0-3640 GCA_041490725.1 Allostellaceae bacterium
GCGAGGATCAGGTGGCCGGTCGAGGAGATCGGCAGAAATTCGGTCAGACCCTCGACGATCCCGAGCAGGATCGCGGAGGCGTAGTCGTAGAGTACGGAGAACATGACCTCGTCGGGGCTGCCAATGTCGGCAGCGCATGCCAACCGCGTGCGGCGTAGCCGACCGGCGGGGTCCCTGTCAATGCGGCCCGTTGGCAAGCCGGGCAAGGCCACCGCCTCGGTTGACACCGCCGGGGCGGGTCGCTCATGGTGCCGAGGCCGCGTTCAGCCCACACCGGACGGAGCCGATGACCGATCCCACTCTCGCCGCCACTATCGATGCCGCGTGGGACGCCCGCGAATCGGTCTCGCCGGCGACCCGGGGCGCCTGGCGCGATGCCGTCGAGGCCGCGCTCGATGGGCTCGACGACGGAAGCCTGCGCGTCGCCGAGCCGGTTGCAAGCGAGGCGGGCGGGCGCGGCTGGCTGGTTCATCAATGGCTCAAGAAGGCGGTGCTGCTGTCGTTCCGGCTCAACGACATGGTCGAGATCCCGGGCGGCCCGGTCGATCCCGAGCGCGGCCCCGCCAAATGGTGGGACAAGGTGCCCTCGAAATTCGCCGGCTGGTCGTCGAACCGCTTCCGCGATGCCGGCTTCCGTGCCGTGCCCGGCGCGATCGTGCGGCGCTCGGCCTATATCGCGCCGAACGTCGTCCTGATGCCGAGCTTCGTCAATGTCGGCGCCTATGTCGGCAGCGGCACCATGGTCGACACCTGGGCGACGGTCGGCTCCTGCGCCCAGATCGGCCGCAACTGCCACCTCTCCGGCGGGGTGGGGATCGGCGGCGTCTTGGAGCCGCTGCAGGCCGAGCCGGTCATCATCGAGGATGACTGCTTCATCGGCGCGCGCAGCGAGGTCGTCGAGGGGGTCATCGTCGAGCGGGGCGCGGTCTTGGCGATGGGCACCTTCATCAGCTCGACGACCAAGATCGTCAATCGCGACACCGGCGAGATCCATCTGGGGCGGGTGCCGGCCTATGCGGTGGTTGTCCCAGGTTCGTTACCCGGTCGGGCATTACCCGACGGCAGCCCGGGTCCGAGCCTCTATTGCGCGGTCATCGTCAAGCAGGTCGATGCGCAGACCCGCGCCAAGACCGCCATCAACGAGCTGTTGCGCCTATGAGCCCTGAAATGAGGCCGGTTTTGCAAAATCGCAACCGTCACCCCCGCGAAAGCGGGGGTCCAGGGCAAGCGTTCCAGCCCTTGCCACCGCTGGATTCCCGCTTTCGCGGGAATGACGGTTTTAAGTAATGAGCGCGTGCGTGACGACCGGCGGGCATAACTGGGCGATCGACCCGGTAACGCTGGCCGCCGAGCTGATCCGCCGGCCGAGCGTCACCCCGAAGGATGAGGGCGCGCTCGAGATCGTCGCGGGGCGTCTCGAACGGCTCGGCTTTGTCTGTCATCGCCTGGTTTTCGACGACCCGGGCCCCAATGGCGAAAAGACCGCGCCGATCGCCAACCTCTACGCCCGCCGGGGCATCGGGCGGCCCAATCTGTGCTTTGCCGGTCATACCGACGTGGTGCCGCCTGGCATGCCCGATGCCTGGTCCTTCGAGCCGTTCGCCGCGAGCGTCTCCGAGGGTGCGCTGTGCGGCCGGGGCGCCGTCGACATGAAAGGGGCGATCGCCGCCTTCATCGCCGCCGTCGAGCGGTTTCTCGCGGCGCGCGGCGCCGCGTTCGCCGGGTCGATCAGCCTGTTGATCACCGGCGACGAGGAGGGAGTCGCGGTCAACGGCACGAAGAAGGTGCTCGACTGGCTGCGGGAGCGCGGCGAAATCCTCGATGCCTGCGTCGTCGGCGAGCCGACTTCGGCGCACGATCTCGGCGACATGATCAAGATCGGGCGCCGCGGCAGCATGACCGGCCGGCTCACCGTCGAGGGCGTGCAGGGCCACGTCGCCTATCCGCATCTGACCGACAATGCGGCGCACCGCCTCGTGGCGCTGCTGGATGCCTTGATTAGCAGCCCGCTCGATTCCGGCACCGAGCATTTTCAGCCGTCGAGCCTGCAGGTGACGACGATCGATATCGGCAATCCGGCGACCAATGTGGTGCCCGGTCTGGCGCGCGCCACCTTCAACATCCGCTTCAACGACCGGTGGACCAGCGAGACCCTCAAATCCTGGGTCGCCGACCAGCTGGCGGCCGTCGGCGGAAATTATCAGCTCGCCTGGCAAGTCAGCGGCGAATCCTTTCTGGTGCCGCCCGGCCCGGTCAGCGAATGCCTCAGCGCGGCGATCGGCGCGGTCACTGGCCGGACCCCGGAGCTCAGCACAACCGGCGGCACCTCCGACGCGCGGTTCATTCACGCGTATTGCCCGGTCGCCGAATTCGGCCTGGTCGGGCTGACCATGCACAAGACCGACGAGCGCGTCGAGATCGCCGACATCGCCCAGCTGACCGCGATTTACGAGGGTTTTCTCGATCGGTTTTTTGGACAGGCATGACATCGGCGGCGTGGACCGAGGTGCAGCTGGCGGTCGGCGGCGCGTTGCGTCTGGCCTGCGGCGACCGGCGCGGGCTGGGGTTTTTCGACACCTCGATCGACGGGTTCTGGCGCTCGTTTCGCGCCGGGCTGATCTGCTACCCGTTCTACCTGGTGCTGTTGAGCTTTCGCATTGCCGGTCCGCAATGGGCCGAATCCGGAGTCGCGACGATCCTCGTCGTGGAAACCATCGCCTATGTGATCTCCTGGGTGGCTTTCCCGCTGTTGATCCTGCGGGTGGCTCGCCAATTCCACCGCGACGACCGGTTTCTTCCGTTCATGGTCGCCTACAACTGGTCGCAGATACCCCAGACGGTGCTGGTTGTGCTGGTCGGGCTGGACGGCGCCTCCGGCCTTCTGCCGCCATCGGGCGCACACCTCGCCGGATTGCTCGCCGCCATCGCGACGTTCGTCTACGAGTGGTTCATCGCCCGGGTCGCGCTCGCGGTCACCGGCACGCAGGCGACGCTCGTCGTCATCATCGATCTCTTACTCGGAACCGCGCTGGGCCGCATCGCCGGGTCGCTCTACTGAGCGCGGTCGTAGCGGATTGCGATGAGGGTGAGGCCTTCGGCCGGCGCGGTCGGTCCGCCGGCGCGGCGGTCGCGGGCGGCGAGCGCGCGCGCGACATCGGCGGGGCTCCAGCGCCCGAGC
The DNA here is from genome assembly GCA_041490725.1 of Allostellaceae bacterium. Taxonomy (GTDB): domain Bacteria; phylum Pseudomonadota; class Alphaproteobacteria; order ATCC43930; family CGMCC-115725; genus DATARH01. Next base: position 3,179 of record JBGPTQ010000308.1, read on the forward strand.
CCGACCAGCTTCAGCGTCCCGGCCATGTTGCGCACCTGGTGATGCAGGAACGAGCGGGCCCGCGCCTCGATATGGATCTCCTCGCCTTTCCGCGAGAGATCGAGCGCATCGAGCGTCTTCACCGGCGATTTCGCCTGGCACTGCGAGTCGCGGAAGGTCGAGAAATCGTGATGCCCGACGAGATGGCGGGCACCCTCTTGCATTGCCGCGAGATCGAGCGGCGGCGCGACATGCCACACCCGGAAGCGGTCGAGCGCGGGCGGCGCCCGGCGGTTGAGGATGCGGTAAAGATAGTTGCGCCCGGTCGCCGAATGCCGGGCATCGAACTGGGGCGACACCGGCTCGACCGCGAGCACGCTGATCGCGTGCGGGCGCAGATGGTGGTTGACCGCACTGCGGATCACCTCGGGCGCCGCATCGCGGGCAAGATCGACATGGGCGATCTGGGCCAGCGCGTGGACC
>JBGPTQ010000309.1:0-3638 GCA_041490725.1 Allostellaceae bacterium
CACCCCCCCCCGCTGCGGGGGGGTCCCCCCCCCCCCCGGGGGGGGGGGTGTGGGTTGGGGTGTGGGGCCGACACCAGCGCATCAACCTGTTCGACATCCCCTCAGAACAGGCCGGTGATGCGGCCGTCGTCGGTCAGCTCGATATTGTTGGCGGCGGGCACCCGGGGCAGGCCCGGCATCGTCATGATCTCGCCGCAGACCGCAACGATGAACTCAGCACCCGCCGACAGCCGGATTTCGCGCACGCCGAGAATGTGATCGTCCGGAGCACCCTTGGCGTTGGTATCGGTCGTAAAACTGTACTGGGTCTTGGCGATGCACACCGGGAAATGGCCGTATCCGGCCTTTTGCAGCTCGGCCAAGCGGCTCTCGATGGCGGCGTCGCAAGCGATGTCGCGGGCGCGATAGATCTTTTGCGCGATCGTCTTGATCTTGTCGCGCAACGGCATCTCGTCGGGATAGAGCAAGCGGAAGTCGGCCTTGCCGCTGTCGGCGAGCTTGACGACGGCGTGGGCAAGTTCCGCGGCACCTTCGCTGCCCTGGGCCCAATGGTCCGCGATCACCGCCTCGACCCCCATGCCATCGCACAGCTCCTTCAGCCGGCCAAGCTCAGCTTCCGTATCGGCGCTGAAGCGGTTGACCGACACGACCGTCGGTACCCCGAAGCCGCGCAGGTTTTCGAGATGGCGCTCTAGATTGGCGAAACCCTTTTCGACCGCTGCGACATTCTCTTCCTTGAGCCCGTCGCGCGGCACCCCGCCATGCATCTTGAGCGCCCGCATGGAGGCGACGATGACCGCCGCATCGGGCTTGAGCCCTGCCTTGCGGCATTTGATGTCGAAGAATTTCTCGGCGCCGAGATCGGCACCGAACCCGGCTTCGGTGACGACGTAATCGGCGAGCTTCAGCGCCGTCGTGGTGGCGAGCACCGAATTGCAGCCATGGGCGATATTGGCGAACGGGCCGCCATGGATGAAGGCGGGGTTGTTTTCGAGCGTCTGAACCAGGTTCGGCGCGATCGCATCCTTCAGCAGCGCCGCCATCGACCCGGCAGCCTTGAGATCCGAGGCGCGCACGTTTTGGCGCTCGCGGGTCTGGCCGACGACGATGTTGGCCAGGCGCCGGCGCAGATCGGCCAGATCGGTCGACAGGCAGAAGATCGCCATCACTTCCGAGGCGACGGTGATGTCGAACCCGTCCTCGCGCGGAAAGCCGTTGGCGACCCCGCCGAGCGAGGACACGATCGAGCGCAGCGCCCGGTCGTTCATGTCGAGCCCGCGGCGCCAGGCGACGCGACGCGGATCGATGCGCGGCTCAAGGCCGTAATAGATGTGGTTGTCGATCAGCGCGGCGAGCAGGTTGTTGGCCGTGCCGATCGCGTGCAGGTCGCCGGTGAAATGCAGGTTGATGTCCTCCATCGGCACCACCTGCGCATAGCCGCCGCCGGCGGCGCCGCCTTTGACGCCGAAGCACGGCCCCAGGCTCGGTTCGCGCAGGCAAAGAATAGCTTTCTTGCCGATGTAGTTCAGCGCGTCGCCGAGACCGACCGTCGTCGTCGTCTTGCCCTCGCCGGCCGGGGTCGGGGTGATCGCGGTGACGAGGATCAGCTTGCCGTTCGGCCGGTCCGCCAGCGTGCGGATGTAATCGAGCGAGATCTTGGCCTTGTAGCGGCCATAGGGCGACAGCGCCTCGTCCGGGATGCCGAGCTTGTCCGCGGCGACCTGGCCGATCGGCCGCATCGCTGCCGCTTGTGCGATCTCGATGTCGGACTTGGGGTTGCGATGCTGCTCGTCTCCACGCGCCACGGCAAATCTCCTCGGCTGAAAGCTTGCCAGGGTCTTAGCCCGTCGGGCCATGGGCTGCAACCGCTCTGGACGGAACGCGGCAGCATGAATTGCCGGCAAGCCCGGCAACACCCGGGGTGGCAATTGCCAATCCCCTCGACCACCGGGCTTGCGAAACGATAGCGCTTCGCACCGGTAGTGCCGACGGGGATGGCCGCCTATACTCGCCCCTATACTTGCGAGGCGTTGGCCACTCATCGGCGTCGAGGTTGACCATGCATAGGCTGACGGGAACCCGGCGGATTTCGCGCCTCGGCAGCGCCGCCCTCGCGGTCGCGCTCGGTATCGGCGCCTGGGCCGCCGCGTCCGTGCCGGCTACGGCGCAATTCTTGTTCGGGCCCCGCTATTACGCGCCGTGGCCCTATTATTATCCGCCGCCGGCCTATTATCCCTACTACCCGCCGCCGGCCTACTATCCGCCACCGGCGCCGGCCGCCGCGCCGGCCGCGGCGCCGACCAGCAGCGCGGCGATCACCTATACCGACCGGCCGGCCTTCAACAACGCCGCCGGGCAGACCTGCCGCGAGTACCGGGCGGCGAACGGCGCGCTGGGCAGCGCTTGCCAGGATTCCAGCGGCCAGTGGCGCGTCGCGAACTGAGCCGGATCGCGACACCGAACCCAATGAGGCCTCCGTCCTAGCGCGGATGGAGGCCTCATTGTTTCGGCAGCGGCGCGCGCTTGCTTCGCCGCCTGTCGGCGCCTCGCAATGAAAATCAAGTCTGTCATTGCCAAGTCTGTCGTTGCGAGGAGCGCGGCGACGACGCAATCTCGCGCCGCTATGCTTTACCGAGCAACGGATGGGGGAATCGAGATGGCGCGGCCGATCGTCTATGGCCCGGCGGGCAGCACCTACGTGTGGAGCACCCGCCTCGCGCTTGCCGAAAAAGGCGTCGCCCACGAGCTTGTCGAGGTCGCCTTCGGCGAGCATCGCGCCGAGCCGCATTTGTCGCGCCACCCGTTTGCCAAGGTGCCGGCCTTTGAGCATGACGGGTTTGCGCTCTACGAGACGCAGGCGATCCTGCGCTATATCGACGAAGGCTTCCCGGTCGCGCCGCTGCAGCCGACCGATCTGCACCAATTCGCACGGATGAACCAGATCATCGGGATCGTCGACGCCTATGCCTGGCCGTCGATCGCCGGCGGCATTCTGTTCAACCGCATGCTCGCCCCGCGCCTCGGATTGCCGGTCGACGAGGAAGCGGTCGCCGCGGCGTTGCCGCGGGCGCGCCTGTGCCTAGCGGAGATCGCGCGCCTCCAGGGCGAGCAGCCCTTCCTCGCCGGCGAGCGCGTCAGCCTCGCCGATCTGATGGTCATCCCGCTCCTCTATTATTTCAGCCGGGTCCCCGAAGGCGTGGCGCCGATCGCCGAGCACCCGAATTTGCGGGCGTGGATCGCGCGCATGGAAGGGCGGCAGAGCTTCCAGGTCACCAAGCCCCCAGGCGTGTAAGATCGGGCGTCTGAGCAGGGGAACCGAGAGAGAATGGCCAGCGCAGCGAACACACCAGGCGAGTCGACCGCGCCGATCGTCACGATCGCGCATGGCCGCGCGACGATCCGCCTCAACCGGCCGCGCCAGCACAACCGGATCGAACCCGACGATCTCGCCGTGTTGCGCGAGACCTTTACCCGGATCGACGAGGACCCAAGGGTCCGCGTGCTGGTCCTGACCGGGACCGGCAAGAGCTTCAGCTCGGGCTATCACATCGGCGCGCTGGTCGAGCGCCACGCCGCGAAACAGGACGGCGCCGGGAACGCCGACGAGCCCGGCAGCGATAGTTTCGAGCGCACCGTCG
>JBGPTQ010000310.1:0-3637 GCA_041490725.1 Allostellaceae bacterium
GCGCACCGCCGCGAGGGTGATGCTGTCGCCCAATGGCATCAGCGCCGATTGCGCCATGCCGGCGACCAGGTTCATCGCCAAAAGCGGCCAGAACCCGGCGACCGGCCAGAGCCCGGCATAGGCCGCGCAGGCGGCAGCGGCGAGCACGATCATCACCGCGCGGCGCTGTCCGAGCCGGTCGGCGAGCGCGCCCAACGCCGGGGTCGCGATCACCTTGGCCCAGATCGCGGCGGCGAACACAATCGCGATCTCTTGTGCGTCGAGACCGCGGCCGGCCAGCCACACCGGCCAGAACGGCAGCTGGATGCCGACGACGAGAAAGCTCGCCGCGTAAAACACACCGAGCCGCGTGGCCTGTCCCCCGGGATGTGGCGGCTGCACCGATATCGTCATCCGCTTGGCCTCGACGATCCCGGGCTTCGTGCTTATGTCGCGAGCGTGCTGGTGGATCTGAACCAGGCGAGCGCGCTCCTATCGGTGATCATCATCGACATCGTGCTCGCCGGCGACAATGCGATCGTGGTCGGCATGGCCGCCGCCGGGCTTCCGCCGGAGCGCCGGCGGCGCGTCATCGCCGGAGGGATCGCCGCGGCGACGGTGCTGCGCATCCTCTTTGCTTTCGTCGCCGTGGAATTGCTGCAAACCGTGATCGGCCTGACCTTGGCTGGAGGATTGCTGCTGCTATGGGTCGCCTGGAAGATGCACCGGGAGATCAGCGATGCCCACCCGGTTCCCACCCCGGGCGGGGGGGCCGGGGCGCGTCGCCGGCCGCGCGAGAAGACCCAGGCGCAGGCGCTGGGGCAAATCGTCCTGGCCGACCTCTCGATGTCGCTCGACAATGTCCTGGCCGTGGCGGGGGTGGCGCGCGACCACCCGTTTGTGCTGGTGGTCGGGCTGGTCCTGTCGATTGCCTTGATGGGAGTCGCCTCGACCTATATCGCCCGGCTGCTCGATCGCGCGTTCTGGCTCTCCTGGGTCGGCCTCGGGATCATCACCCTGGTCGCGCTGCGGATGATCTGGGATGGCTCGACCCAGATCCTGCACCAGAGCGCCGCGCTCGCCATTGGCCTTTCGTAGGGTGGGTTGAGCAAAGCGAAACCCACCATGCGGTCGTGCGCTCGGCCGAGGTAGGTTTCGCTGCGCTCAACCCACCCTACAGTCCCAACTACCATTTCCTCACAGCACCAGCTGGGTCTGCGTCACGAGCGCGACGAGCTTGCCCTCGGCTGTCGTGACCCGGGTCTGCCACACCATCGTGCGCCGGCCGCGATGCAGCGGGGTCGCCTCGCCGGTGATTCGGCTGCCGAGCGGCGCCGCGGCGATGAAGTTGGTTTTGCTCTCGATCGTCGTCGTGCCGGCACCTTCCGGCAGGTTGAGGATCGTGCCGGCGGCGCCGAGCGTGTCGGCAAAGGCCATGATCGCCCCGCCATGCAATACCGCAGGGCGGGTGCACAGCGCCTCGCGCACAGTCATTTCGGCGACCACCCGGTCGGGCGCGGCCTCGACGAATTCGATCCCCATCAGCTCGGCAAACGGCAGTTTCAGCTCGTTGAGCCTGGCGAGAGCGTCCATTCCCACCCCTTTGTTGGCCGACGCCCTTGCGGCGCCTGCCTTCGCCATAGTCTTATCGCGCGACCATCGGCAAGGACGAGTCCGTTGACGAACCCGATCATTGGCCCGAGCGCCTGGCGGCGCGGCGATCTGCGCACCGAGGATTACCGGATCGCGCTGTCCGGGCCCTGTCTCGACGAGATCCGCCGCGTCGCCGACGAGCTGCGGGAATTTCCGCTGCCGACCATCCTGCGCCGGCCCGACGAATTCGACATGGCCGCCTGTCAGGCCGCGATGGCCGCGGTTCGGCGCATTCTCGATTCCGGCGTGCGCTTCGCGATCGTCGACCATCTGCCGCTCGACGAGCTCGGCATCGATGCGGCGACCGCAATCTATTGGCTGTTGGCGTCGATGGTGGCCCGCCCGGTCGCCCAGAGCCTCGACGGCAAGCTGATCTACGACGTCCTCGACACCGGCCGGGCGGCCTTGCCCGGCTCGGGGGTGCGGCCGGACCAGACCAACATCGAGCTCAAATTCCACACCGACAATTCCTACAACACGACGCCGCCCGACACTGTCGTGCTGCTCTGCCTGCGCCCCGCCAAGCGCGGCGGCCACAGCCGGGCGGCGAGCTTTCACACCCTCTACAATGCGCTGCTGGCGCGCCGGCCGGAATGCCTCGCGCGGCTCTACCGGCCGTTCTGGTTCGACCGCCAGCGCGAATTCCACGCGGGCGAGACGCCGGTCTTCGCCGCGCCGGTGTTTACCGCCGGCGACGAATTGCATGCCCGCTTCAGCGCCCACCAGATCCGCGGCGGCTATGCGTTGAAAGGCGAGAAGCTCGACGCCGAGGGCTCGGCAGCGATGGCCGCGCTGCTCCAGCTGTTCGACGACGAGACGCTATCCGCCGATTTCGATCTCGAACCGGGCCAGCTGCAATTCGTCGACAACCGGGTGCTCGGCCACAGCCGCACCGAATTCGCGGATTTCCCGGCACCGAATCGCCGCCGCCATCTCGTCCGCCTGTGGCTGCGCGACCATGGTCGGCGGGCGTATCCGGGGTGAAGGGCGGCCGGTGTTGGACCGCGGGCGTCCCGCCCGCATGCGGGCCAAGGAGAGCCGATGAGCACTGATCATCCCGCCAATATCGATGTCGCCGCCGCGCTCGCCGAAGCGCAGGAGCAGTACCGCGCGACGAACCCGAAGAGCCTGGCGCAATACGCCGAGGCGTGCGCCGCGCTGCCCGGCGGCAACACCCGCTCGGCGATCTTCGTCGAGCCGTTCCCGCTGACGATGGTGCGTGGCGAGGGCTCGCGCCTGTGGGATCTCGACGGCCACGCATACGTCGATTTCCTCAGCGAGTTCACCGCCGGCCTCTATGGCCATTCGCACCCGCTGATCCGCCGCGCGATCGACCGCGCCCTCGACAGCGGGGTGAATTTCGGCGCGCACGGCCCCGCTGAGGCGCGTTTTGCTGCGGCGATCTGCGCGCGCTTTCCGTCGATCGAGCTCGTGCGCTTCACCAATAGCGGCACCGAGGCCAATCTGATGGCGGTCAGCGCGGCGCGCGCATTGACCGGCCACGCCAAGATCCTGGTGTTCGCCGGCGGCTATCACGGCGGGGTTTTCTATTTCCGCGGCAAGGGCAGCAGGGTCAACGCGCCCTTCGAGTTTCTCGTCGGCGAATACAACGACATCCCTGGCACCCGCGCGCTGGTCATGCCGCACCAGGGCGATCTCGCCGCGATCCTCGTCGAGCCGATGCTCGGCGGCAGCGGCTGCATCCCGGGATCCCGCGCGTTCCTCGCCGATCTGCGCGCGCTGGCGAGCGAGACCGGCGCGATTCTGATCTTCGACGAGGTGATGACCTCGCGCCTCGCCCCGGGGGGCTTGCAGGAGGCGCACGGCATCCTCCCGGATCTGACCACGCTCGGCAAATATGTCGGCGGCGGCATGAGCTTTGGCGCGTTCGGCGGCAAGGCCGCGCTGATGGAATGGTTCGACCCGCGCCGGAAGGACGGGTTTCAGCACGCCGGCACCTTCAACAACAACGTGCTGACGATGAATGCCGGCCTCGTTGGCCTGA
>JBGPTQ010000311.1:0-3624 GCA_041490725.1 Allostellaceae bacterium
CCGATCGCTTTTCGTGCCAGCGTTTCTGCCCGCCCGAGAGCATCGCTGGGGTCTGGGGTCCAGCCGTAGCTGACCGCGTTGAGGTTGACATGTCCCAGGCCGACATAGGCCGGCGCGTAGTTGGGATCGAGCTCGATCGCCCGTTCAAACAAGCCGCGCGCTTCGGCGTTGGCTGGACGGGTCACGCGGGACAGCAGATCACGCCCGCGCAACACGAGGTCGTGGGCTTCTAGATTGTTCGGAGGCTTTGCCGCCGCTGCGGCCAACTCGAGGCTCGAGACCCGGACCGCGAGCGCGCCGCTGATCCGGCGGGTGATCTGGTCCTGAACCGAGAAGATGCCCTTTGGTTCAACATCGTATTTTTCCGACCACAATACGACGCTACGCGCGGTGTCGGTGAGGCTGACCGAAACCCGGATCTGCTCTGGGCTGCGACGCACGCTTCCTTCGAGGACATATCTGACCTTCAGGTCGCGGCCGACTTCCTCCGGTGTGGGGCGCTTGCTCTTGTAGGCGAACACCGCGCCGCGAGACATCACGGACAGATCGCGGAAGCGCCCGAGGGCGGCGATGATGTCTTCGGTCAGGCCATCCGCGAAATAATCGCTGCCACCCTCCGCGCTGAGCGAGGCGAAGGGCAATACCGCGATCGAGGACCGCGCTGGCACGACTGAGGGGGCCGTCGGAGCCACGCCTTCGGCCTGTCGCGGCGCTGTCGTGGGCGCCCCCAACAGCCACCATGCGCCGCCCGCTCCGGCAATGGCGAGGACCACGGCAAACGCGACGAACATCCCGGGGCGACCGCGTCGAGTAGCGGCGATACCGGCGCTCTGAGGAAGGTCCGGCGCGGCGGCGATGGCATTCGGGCTGAGGCCAAACGCGCGCACCGGCCTGGCGATATTTTTCACGATCTGCTCGCCGAGATCATCGAAGGTGACCCGGAGCTTGTCACGTACCTGGTCACGGACGGCGCGGGAGATGCAAAGCCCACCCGGTTCGCACAGGGTCTCCAACCGCGCGGCGACGTTCACCCCGTCACCGAAGATGTCGTTTGCCTCGATGATGATGTCGCCGATGTTAATCCCGATGCGGTAGGTGAGCTGTTTCTCCTCGGCTGCGCTCGTGTTGCGGGACGCAAGGCCCCGCTGAATCGCGATCGCGCATGCGACCGCTTCCACCGCGCTCGGAAACTCGGCGAGGAGGCCGTCCCCGGTGGTCTTAACCACCCGTCCGCGCCGGGCGGCAATCGTCGGGGCAATCAATTCTCTGAGGTGCGCCCTCAGCGCCCGCAACGTGCCGACCTCGTCGGCGCCCATGAGCCGGCTGTAACCGACGACATCCGCCGCCAGGATGGCGGCGAGCCTGCGTTCGACCGCTATTTCGTTCATCACCGATATCGAACTTAAACTGCCCGCCCGAACCTATCACAGGCGCGCTGGCCATGTGGCCTGTCCTCATAAACGAGCGAGCACCGGCCCATCGATGGGCTTAAAGCTTTGCTCAGCCTCTAATAGCATAATAGCACCGGCACCTGCGGCGCGAATGGCTGCTCCCGGGCGGAAATGGGCGCTGCTGAGCGGCCCGCTCTCGGCGCGAAGGCGTCGTCGGAGGCGCAGTGGAGGATGCTCGGCTTACCGCCCAGCCGCCCGGCCATCGCCGGCAGCATTTGGGGGTTGTCGCCGACGATTTGCATCCCTATTTATAGGAGAATTATTGCGATTTGGATACGAGCGATGAATTCCCGTAATTCCCTGCTGTCGCGAAAAAATTCCCTGCGCGGTGCGCAAAATTCCCTGCGCCATGCGCAAAAATTCCCTGCCTGTGCAGCGCAATCCGCGATGAAATCGAGGTAATCCCGTGGCTTACCGGCATTGCGGCCAAAATTTTTCACTGCCGGCAGGGAATTTTGTCCGGTGGGGCCGGTCGGCGCGGCTCCCGCAGACGCTGCTTCTCGGCCGCCTCACCCAGCGTCACGATTTCGGCTGCGGCGCGCCGCGGGCGACGAGTTGCATCAGCCCGTCGCCCGCGGCGATCGCGATGTTGTAGGCGAGATCGCCCCAGGGCCCTTCCAAGAGCCCGCGCGGCACGTCGTTTTCCTGGCCGGCGGTCCCGATTTCGGCGCCATCCGCGCGACGGACATGCCAGAGGATCTTGACGTGCTGCTGGTTCGCCTTGACCGGGGTCACGCTGACCTCGCCATCGATCGTGAGGTCGGCCTTTTCGCCATGTCCGACAATCGCCAGATCCTGCCGCTGCAAGATCGCCGCCACCGCAGCCGCCAGCGATTTTGCCCCATCCCCCGGCGCTCCGCTGATCTCGCGGATCGCGACGCGGGTGCGCCCGGCGCCCGGGGGCTCCTTTGCGGCTTCGACCGGAGCCTCTTCCTCGAGCAGCGGCGCGAGCCCGTCCGCGCTCAACCCGGCCAGCCGCTTGATCGCCTTGGCGTCCCCGGATTCCCACTCGCGGGCCTCGGCTTCGACCCGGGCACTGTGCTCGCCGACGGTCCGGCCCTTGGAATCGTAGAGCCGCCAATAGGCGGTCAGGCTAGCGTTGCCACGCTGCGGTTGGGATTCGACCAGCCGGCCGTAAAGCTGATAGCTGCCGAGGCTGGTGGTCTTATCGCTGGCGAGAATGTCGCGCTTCAACAGCGCGCTCGCCACCGCCGCGCCGAGCTTCTCTGCGACGGCGGCGGGCTTGCCCTCGATCGGCGCGATCGACACCCCGGCCACGTCGTGCACCTTCAAGAGCGCGGCGGGCGGGCGATCGTTGGCAAAGGGATGCGGCAACGGCTGGCAGGCGGCGAGCAGCGCGGCCAGGGCGAGAGTCGCCAGATGGCCGCCGCGGTTGCCGGAGCCGGTCATGAAAGCACGCAGGTCGCGAGGAGGCCGAGGAGACATAAGCCGGCGAACAAGACCAGGTAGGGCATGGCGCGACGCCTATTCGACGAGCGCGATTGCGGCGAGGCCGCGGCCGTAATCCGGTTCGCCGCGCAGGCAGGAGCGCCGGTAGCTGAAGAACAGCGCCTCCTCGGCGGCGGTGTCGTGCGCTGCGCGCTCGATTCGGGCGAGGCCGAGCCGGGCGAGGCGATGGGCGATGTAGCCCCCGAGGTCGAACAGGAAATGGCCGGCCCGCGGTGCCGGCGTGAAAAAGCTGCCGCTGTCCTGATCGGTGGCGGCGAAGGTGGCGGCAAATTCCGCCCCGACCTCGTAGGAAGGCTGGGCGATGCACGGCCCGATCCCGGCGCGGATCCGCTCGCTCCGCGCGCCGCGCGCCGCCATCGCCGCGACCGTCGCCTCCATGACCCCGGCGAGCGCGCCGCGCCAGCCGCCATGCGCGGCGCCGATGATCCGGGCTGCCGGGTCGGCGAACAACACGGGCGCACAATCGGCCGCGAGCACGCCGAGCGCGATGCCCGGCACGGCGGTCACCATGCCATCGGCGCGCGGGTTGACCGCATGGCGCCACGGCCGCTCGACGGTGACAATTGCGCTACCGTGAACTTGGTGGCAGGTCACCAGCCGGTCGGGCGAAAGAGCGAGCTGCGCCGCCGCGATCGCGCGGTTCTGTTCGACTTTCTTCGGATCGTCGCGCGAGCCGAAGCCGCAGTTCAGCGAGGCGAACAGG
>JBGPTQ010000312.1:0-3608 GCA_041490725.1 Allostellaceae bacterium
ACGCGCTGCTCGGCGCGATCATCGTCCTCCCGCTGCTGCTGCTGAGCCTGATCGAGCGCCGCCGCCGGCGCCGGTAGAAGCGGCCGGGGCGCGGCCGCTGAGGCGGCTTCGCTCTCGACAGGGCGCGGCCATGATGGTATCGGCCTCGCCCGCCGGCCTACAGTGGCGTCGGAACGGGGGCAAGCCTGAAGTCGATGAGCCGGCGCATCTATTTTGACGGCCTCAATCTCTCGCTCGAACGCGGCACCGGCATCGCGACCTATACGCGCATGCTCGCGCAAGTCGTGCGCGATCTGGGCTACGAGGTCGGCGTCGTCTACAGCTCGCCCCAGCGGCCGGCGAAAAATCTGCTGATGCGCGAAATCTCGTTCTTCGATACCCGCGACGCGGCGCCGGTGGCTTTGCCGAAAGAGGTGTGGAACGTCATCTGCGATCAGCTGCGCTCCCCTTTCGGGGTCGAGCCGAGCGCAGTCAATCTGACCGGCACCGTCATCACCGACCAGTTCCAAGACCGTCTGCCGCTGCATGACCATATGTTTGTCGCGCGCAACCTGTTCGCCAACGCACGCCGGTACTTTTCGTGGAGCGGCCGCTTCATCGACCTGGCGTTCGATACCACGCCCGATATCCTTCATTGCACCTACCAGCTGCCGCTGCGCGCCAAAGGCGCGCGCAATGTCTATACCATTCACGATCTCGTGCCGTTGCGCCTGCCCTTCACCACGCTCGACAACAAGCGGCAAACGTATCGGTTGCTGCGCAAGATCGCGGCCGAGGCCGACCATATCGTTACCGTCTCGGAGAACTCGAAACGCGATATCATCCAGCTTCTCGGGGTCGAAGAGGCGCGCGTGACGAACACCTATGAGGCGGTCGAATTCCCGCGCGAGCTGGCCGAGCGCCCGGACGATCTGGTAGCCGAACAGCTGCGCGGCTCGTATGGCCTGGAGCTCCAGGATTATCTCTTGTTCTACGGGGCGCTCGAACCGAAGAAAAATGTCCGACGGCTGATCGACGCCTACATGCTGTCGGCGGTCGATATTCCGCTTGTGATCACCGGCGCGGTCGGCTGGGGCAACAAGACCGAAGCCAAGATGCTCCAGGAGTTGCAGGCCGGCGGGCGCGGGCAGGGCAGCCGGCACATCCATCACTTCGAGTATGTCAGTATCCCGATGCTGGTCACCCTGATCAGAGGAGCCCGCGCCGTCCTCTTCCCCTCGCTTTATGAGGGCTTTGGGCTGCCGGTGCTGGAGGCGATGCTGCTCGGCACCCCGGTGGTGACCTCGCGCGCCTCTTCTCTGCCCGAAATCGCCGGCGATGCTGCCTTGTACGTAAACCCCTATGACATCGACAGCATCGCCGAGGCAATCAAAACGATCACCGCCGACGAGGACTTGCGCACCGAACTGTCGCGGCGCGGCCGGGTCCAGGCGGGACGGTTTTCGGTCGCACGCTATCGCGAACGCGTCGCGGCGCTCTATGAGCGGCTGGGATAAGCCCGATTTCGATCCGGATTTCCGCGAGGAGGTAGGTAGTATCTAAAACCTGCCCCATTCGGCTCGGCACCAAAGGCGCTTGCAGCCTGCTTACAGCCGCTTCGCCCTCGACAGGGGTGCGGGGCTTGGTGATATTGGCGCTCGCACGCCGGATTGGACTATTGCGGCCGGAGGGGGAAAAGCACAGTCGATGAGCCGGCGCATCTATTTTGACGGCCTCAACCTCTCACTCGAACATGGTACCGGCATCGCGACCTATACCCGCCTGCTTGCCACCATCCTCCGCGACCTCGGCTACGAAATCGGCATGGTCTCCAGCTCGCCGGGCCGGCCGCAGAAAGACCCGCTGTTGCGCGAAATCTCGTTTTTCGATCCCGCCAATGCCGTGAGAATCTCGCGGTCCCGCGGCGTTTATGACCGGTTCATCGATCGGCTGCATTATCCTGTCGGTGTGAAACCGCGTGGGGGCCCGCTGAGCGGAGCGGTTATTAGCGAGCAATTCCGCGCCAGGCTGCCGCCGCTCGATCATCTATATCTCGCACGCGACCTGTTGACCAATGCGCGCGAATATTTTTCGTGGAGCGGTCAATTCATGGACCTTGCGTTCGATACGCCCCCAGACATCCTCCATTGCACCTACCAACTGCCGCTGCGCGCCAAATCGGCCTGCAATGTTTATACGGTTCACGATCTCGTACCATTGCGGCTGCCTTACACGACTCTGGACGAAAAGCGGCAGATCTATCGCCTGCTGCGTAAGGTCGCCGCCGAGGCGGACCATATCGTCACGGTTTCCGAGCAGTCGAGGCGCGACATCATCGAGTTGCTTGGGGTCGATGAGAACCGGATCACCAACACCTACCAGTCGGTCGCTTTTCCGCGCGAATATGTCGATCGTTCGGACCAGCTCGTCGCTGAGCAATTGCGCGAGATTTTCGGATTGCAGAGCAACGGCTATCTGCTGTTCTACGGGGCGCTGGAGCCAAAGAAGAATGTCAGCCGGCTGATCGAAGCCTATCTCCTGTCGGCTGTCGACATCCCCCTGGTCATCACCGGGCCAGCAGGCTGGGGCACCGAGGAAGCGAAACTGCTCGAACAGCTGAAAAAGCAGCGCGCGCAACACCGCGGGCGCCGCCGCATCTACCGTCTCGAATATGCCAGCCAATCGATGCTGGTCGCCCTGATCCGGGGCGCGCGGGCCGTGCTGTTCCCCTCGCTGTACGAAGGCTTTGGTCTACCGGTCCTGGAATCTATGCTGCTCGGCACTCCGGTAGTGACCTCGCGTACTTCCTCATTGCCGGAGGTCGCCGGCGACGCCGCCTTGTACGTTGACCCCTACGAGACGGACGACATTGCGCGGGCGATCAAGACCATCGTCGCGGATGCCGAACTGCGCGCGGAGCTGGCGCGGCGCGGCCGGGCTCAGGCGGAACTATTTTCGGTCGCACGCTACCGCGAGCGTATCGCGGCGCTCTATGAAAAGCTCGGGTAAACCGGATTTCGATCCGGATTTCCGCGCGCGCCTGCACGCGCTCCTTGCTTGGCGGCGCGATGTCCGGCGGTTCCGCCACGAGACATTGCCCCCGGGCATGATCGAGCGGCTGGTCGCGCTCGCCCATCTCGCGCCCTCGGTCGGGCTGAGCCAGCCCTGGCGCTTCGTGCTGGTCGAGACACCAGCCCGCCGGGCGGCGGTGCGCGACAATTTCACCCGCTGCAACGCCGCAGCGCTGGCCGCGCAGGCGCCCGAACGCACCCGGCGTTATGCCCGCCTGAAACTCGCCGGGCTCGACGCTGCGCCCTGCCATCTCGCCGTGTTCGCCGACCGCCCGACCCGCCAAGGCCATGGGCTCGGCCGCCATACGATGCCGGAGACGCTGGACTATTCCGCGGTCATGTCGGCGCACACCTTGTGGCTGGCGGCGCGCGCCGAAGGCATCGGCATGGGCTGGGTGTCGATCCTCGATCCCGCCGCGGTCTGCGCGGCTCTCGATGTGCCGCCCGATTGGCACCTGATCGGCTATTTCTGCCTCGGCTATGCCGAGGCCGCCGATACCCTACCGGAGCTCGAACGCGCCGGCTGGGAAGAGCGCCGCCCGGCGCGCGAATTCCTGA
>JBGPTQ010000313.1:0-3607 GCA_041490725.1 Allostellaceae bacterium
ACCTTGCGGCCGGGCGTTGCACCGAGGTCGTGACCCGCTTTCCGCCCGAGCCCAACGGCTATCTCCATATCGGCCACGCCAAGGCGATCTGCCTCAATTTCGGGGTGGCGCAGGAGTTTGGCGGGCGCTGCCATCTGCGCTTCGACGACACCAACCCGACCCGGGAGGAGCAGGAATACATCGACGCGATCCAGCGCGACGTGCGCTGGCTCGGCTTCGATTGGGGCAGCCACCTGCACCACGCCTCGGACTATTTCGAGCAGCTCTATTTGTGGGCCGAGCACCTGATCCGCGAGGGCCACGCCTATGTCGACGACCAGCCGGCCGAGGCGATGCGGGCCGCGCGCGGGACCCTCACCGAGCCCGGCCATAACAGCCCCCATCGCGAGCGCAGCCCGGTCGAGAATCTCGATCTGTTCCGCCGCATGCGGAAGGGCGAATTCCCCAACGGGGCGCGGGTATTGCGCGCCAGACTCGACATGGCGTCGGGCAACATGAACCTGCGCGATCCGGTGCTCTATCGCATATTGCAGGCGCCGCATCCGCGCACCGGGACGGCGTGGTGCATCTATCCGACCTATGATTTCGCGCATGGCCAGTCGGATGCGCTCGAGGGCATCACCCATTCGCTGTGCACCCTCGAATTCGAGGACCACCGCCCGCTTTACGACTGGCTGATCGAGCATCTGCCGATCCAGGAGCTGGCGGGGACGTCGCGGCCGCGGCAATACGAGTTCGCCCGGCTCAACCTCGCCTACACGGTGCTGTCGAAGCGGTTTCTGACCCGGCTGGTGCAGGAGGGCCATGTCGCCGGCTGGGACGACCCGCGCATGCCGACGCTGGCCGGGCTGCGCCGGCGCGGCGTCCCGCCCGAGGCGATCCGCGAATTCATCCGCCGGATCGGCATGGCGCGCGCCAACAGCCTGGTCGATGTCGCGATCTTCGAGAGCGCGGTGCGCGACGTCTTGAACCGCAGCGCCTCGCGCCGCATGGCGGTGCTGCGCCCCCTGAAGCTCGTGATCGAGAATTACCCCTCCGGTCGCAGCGAGGAGCTCGAGGCGGTCAACAAGCCGGACGATCCGGGCGCCGGCACGCGGCCGGTCCCGTTCGGGCGCGAGCTCTATATCGAGCGCGAGGATTTCGTCGAGGACCCGCCGAAGAATTTCCATCGCCTGGCGCCGGGGCGCGAGGTGCGGCTGCGCTATGCCTATTTCGTCACCTGCCGCGAGGTGGTGAAGGACGCTGCCGGCGACATCGTCGAATTGCGCGTTACCTATGATCCGGCGACGCGCGGCGGCAACGCGCCGGACGGCCGCAAGGTGCGCGGCACGATCCATTGGGTCTCCGCCGCCCATGCGCTCCCCGCCGAGATCCGGCTCTACCATCCGCTGTTCACCCGCCCCGATCCGGGAGCCGATGGCGATATGATGGCCGATCTCAACCCCCAGTCGCTCGAGGTGCTGAGCGATGCCATGGTCGAGCCTAGCCTCACCGACAGCAATTCCGAGGAGCCGGTCCAGTTCGAGCGTCAGGGGTATTTCTCCCGCGACCCCGACTCCACGCCGGGCCGGCTCGTCTTCAACCGCACGATCGGCCTGCGCGACACCTGGGCCAAGACGCAGGCCGGCGGGGGATAGTGTATTAGATATCCCGCGGCGGCCGACACCCTTGGACCGAGACAATGCGCCCTCCCAGCCTCCTCGATGGGCTCGACGACCGACCCTCTTTGCGATTCTCCTGCTCACGGCTGCCCAACACATCGCGGTGGTCAACGCGATCGGCGTCATTTTCCCAAAACTCGTCCGGGCCCACGCCAACCTAAACCCGGAGCAGGATTACGCTGTGCTGGGGCTGTCAGTGACGGCAGCGCCGATGGAAGGGGAATTGGGGGCTGCGGCCAGCCCAACGGGGCCGCCCCTTGCGGAGCGGCCCCGTGCCGTGCGGCGTCAGCGGGTCAGCTGTGCCAGCGGAACTCCTGCGCCTTCCTGGCGGAGCCTTGGCTGAGCTTGATGTTGACCAGCCCCGGGCCGGGGAAGTTCATCAGCTCGTCGAGGGCGCCGCGAACGTCCTTGGTGTCCTCGACATAGGCGCCATAGCCGCCGAACGCCTGCATCATCTTGTCGTAGCGGGCGCCGTAGATCAGCGTGTTCGGCCGCATGTTGAGCATCGGGTTGGGCGGGATTTCCGGCATGCCCGGGCCGATGCCGCCATTGTTGAGGACGACGATCTTGGCCGGCATGTTGTAGCGGCAGAGGGTCTCCATCTCCATGCCGGAGAAGCCGATCGCCGAGTCGCCTGAGATGTGGACGACCGGGCGGTCGGGGTGCACGACGCAGGAGGCGACGACGAGCCCGAGCCCCACGCCCATCGTACCGTAGCTGCCGGCGTTCAGGTAGGAACGCGGATTATCGAGCGGCATTTGGGTGCCGCCGATATCCATCGTGGTGGCGCCCTCGCTGCACAGGACCACGTTCTTCGGCAGCCACTCACGGATGTCGCGGAACAGCCGGTAATAGCCGCCCGGCGACGAGTCGTCGCTGATCTGCGGCGCGATCATCGCCGCGTTCTCGGCCGATTTTTTGGCGATCGCTTGGCGCCACGGCGAGCCCTCCGGGTGGAACCACTGGCGGCCTTGCAGCGCGGCGTTGAGCTGCGCGACGATCGCCTTGCCGTCGCCGACCAGCGCCACCTCGGCCGGCTTGTTCTGGTGCATCGACTCCGGCTCGATGTCGAGCTGGACCACCCGCACATCCTTGTTGTAGCGCGGCGGCAGGCCGAAATGCAGGATCCAGTTGAAGCGCGCACCCATCAGGAAAACGACGTCGGCCTGTGACAGCGCCAGGCTGCGCGCCGCGCCGGCCGACAGCGGGTGGTCGTCCGGCAACACGCCCTTGCCCTTGGGCGTGCGCACGAACGGTATCTGGGTTTTCTCGATGAAGGCGCGTACCTCAGCTTCGGCGCGCGAGGAGGCCATGCCCTGGCCGATAAGGGCAAGCGGGCGCTGCGCCGATTGCAGCACGTCGAGGGCATGCTCGATGTCTTGCGGCATCGCCATCGTGCGCGGCGGGTCGGGGCACTTCCGGACCTCATCCACCGTCCCGGTGTCGCACGAGCCGGTGATCATGTCATCGGGGAAGTCGAGATAGGTCGCGCCGGGGCGGCCGTAGGTCGATTGCCGCACCGCCATCTCGACATAGAACGGGATGCGGTTGACGTGTTCGATGGCGTGCGCCCATTTGGAAACCGGGGTCGCGGCCAGTACCTGGCGCTCCTCCTGGAAGGAGCCCATGCCGTTGCGATAGGTCTCCGAGGCGCCGCCGATCAGGATCATCGGCCAGCAGTTCTGCTGGGCGTTGGCAAGGCCGGAGAGACCGTGGATCACGCCGGGGCCGGTCACGACGATGCACGAGCCGGGCCGGCCGGTCAGGTAGCCGACGGCACCCGCGGCATAGGATGCCGCCTGCTCGTTACGCATGCCGATATAAGGGAGGCCCACCTTCTGCGCCGCCTCGGCGATCGGCCCGACGGGAAACCCGACGACGCCGAACATGAATTGCACGCCTTGCTCCTTGAGGCTTTTCGCCAGCAAGGCGGCGCCAGTGATTTC
>JBGPTQ010000314.1:0-3605 GCA_041490725.1 Allostellaceae bacterium
AACGGCGCCGTGGTCGAATACAGCGGCGTCCCGGTCGGCAAGGTGGTCGATATAAGGATAGTTCCGTTCGAAAGAAAGTATATCGAGGAAGACGATGCTGAGGACACAACGAGCGCGGAGCAAGCGCCGGCGGCAATGATCCGGGTAACCGCCGAAATCGACCCCAAGACCGAGATCAAGCAGGATGTCCGCGCTAGCGTCGAGACCAACATCCTCAGCGGGGTTTCGTATATCCTTATCGTCAAGGGTACCGAGAAGGCGCCGGTGCTGCAGGCCAAGGCCGGCGAGCGCTATCCGGTGATCAAGGCGCACCGCTCCCGCCTCGCCAGCGTCGTCGCCCGCGTCCCCGAACTGATGGAAAAGGTCGACCAGGCGCTGGAAAGCGCAAACAAATTGCTCGGCGAGAAGAACCAGCAGGCCTTCGCGGAGAGCCTCGACAACATCCGCGCCTTCACCGCCGGCCTCGCCGAGCGCAAGCAGGACATCGCCGATCTGACAGCCAACGCCAACAAGGCCGCGGCGACCCTCTCCAGCCTGCTCGACACCATCGATCGCAGCTATTCCGGCCCCGACGGGCTCGGCAACCGGGCGGCGACGGCGATCACCGATTTCGACCGCCTCGCCACGAACTTGACCGACACCAATCGACAGCTTCAGCAGACGCTGCAGGACGTGCGGCCGGGCGTTCGCGCCTTCACTCAGCACACGTTGAGCGATGTCGGGGTTCTTGTCGGCGAGGTCCGGCAGCTGGTTTCCGGATTGAGCCGATTGACCGCCCAGATCGAGCGCGATCCGAGCCGGGTTCTGTTCGGCGACCGCCGCGAAGGATACCGCCCGCGATGACCGCTCACTCGCCGCGTTTTCAGTGCTGCCTGATCGCGATCCTGTCGCTGGTCCCGCTGCTGGCGGGTTGCGGCGGGCTACTCTCCGATGTGCCGAAGCGACAGCTTTATCGGGTAACCCCGACGCCCGCCTTTGCCGCGGGCCTGCCGCATGTCGGGGCGCAGCTCCTAGTCGCCGCGCCAACCGCGCCGGCCGGGCTCGACACGGCGCGGATCGCGTTGAGCCGCGCGCCGGTCTTGCTCGATTATTTTGCCGATGCGGAATGGACCGACCGCGTGCCGTTCCTCGTCCAAACCGCCCTCGTCGAGGGGTTCGAGAAGAGCGCGGCAATACCCGCGGTCGGGCCGGAGAGCCTCGGGCTGCGCTCCGACTTCATACTCGATACCGCGATCGGCGATTTCGAGGCGATCTACGATTCGCCCAATGGACCGCCGCGCATCTTGGTGAAGCTCAACGCAAAGCTCGTCCGCACCCTGGAGCGCAGGATCGTGGCCCAGATTTCGGTCAGCCGCGAGGCGAATGCGGCGGCCAATGCGCTACCGGAAATTGTGCGCGCCTTCGACGCAGCTCTGGGCGGCGCGATCCAGGAGATCGTGACCTGGACCGTCAGCAATCGCGCCTTGTCGGAACGGCGCGGATCGGTAATATCGCGGACACGTTTCGTTCACGCAGTTGGGGGCAGGGAACCGTGAATTGGCGGGAGCGCGAGGCCGAGGCGGCCGCGACGCTGCGCGAATGCCACCAGGCACTCGCCGCGCGCGGCAGCACGGTCATCCGCGAGGTGAGGAGCGCGGGCGCCGCCGATCTCGTCGCCGATCTGGTTGACTGGCGGCACTATCCCGAGGGCGAGGTTTACGACCCGGCCAGTCACGCCCAGTATTTCTACCATCGCCATCCCGGGCCGGCCCGGATGCGCCCGGCACAGCCGATCGAGCACGGCCATTTCCACCTCTTCCTGCGCGGCGAGGGGATGCAAGCCGGGATCACGCCGCTCCTGCTGCCGGAACTCGCGGTCGCGAATGCGCCGGCGCCGCGCCAATCCGCGCCGCTGAAGCTCGGCAGAAGCGACAAGGTCTGCCATCTCGTGGCGCTCGCGCTCGACAGGCGGGGCGAACCGTTGCGGCTGTTCACGACCAACCGCTGGGTCACCGGCGAGACCTGGTATCGTGCCGACGATTTGATCCGGATGCTCGACCGCTTTCGCGTGGCCGGCGACCACCCTTCGGCGCTGCTCAACCGTTGGATCGGCGCGCTCGTCCGCCTGTTTCAGCCCGAGATCGCCGCGCTGCTGCGCGATCGCGACACGGCGATACTGGAACAGCGCTGGCGGTGGCGCGGCAATGTCCTGGAGGACCCGCGGCTCGAAATCACCTCGAGCCTCGATATCGATCTCTACGCCCGCCTCGCCGGGGTCGAAGAGAGCGCCAATGCCACGGCGCTGGCGACCGGCACAGGCCGCGCGCGACGCCTGCCGCGAATGGCGGACGGCTGGGGCGCCTGAGGGTGAGCCAAACTACACGCTGAATGCGCGACCGCCCCGGAGTGACGATAACCGGTTGACGGTCGGGCTTTACGCCAGCGCCGGCTCGGGCACCTTCGCCTTGGCGAAGGCCGGCATGACCTCGGCGGCGAAGCGTTCGAGCTGTTCGAGACACACGGCCTTCGGCACGCCGACCGGCTGTTGAACCGAGACGCGGTCGAGCCCGGGATAGCGCTTTTCGATCGCCTTCAGGTGCTCGATGATCTGCTCGGGCGTGCCGCACAGGACGCCGCCGGCGTTGATCGCGTCTTCGATGCGTGGCAGCTTCGCGGTGGGCGCCCGCTTCGGATCGCGCATGATCTCGATCTGCTCCTCGGTCAACGCGCGGACGAGGCGCAATTCGCCGAACATCTTCAGGTTCTCTTCGTAGTATTTGCCGGCCTCGCGGATGCCCGCTTCGCGGCTTTCGGCGATATGGAACTGGAAGCCGAAGCAGAGGCGCTCGCCGAGTTCGATGCGCTTGCCGATCTTGGCATGCGCCTCCTGCCAGTTAAGCACGACCTTGTGCATCGGGCCGCCTTCGGCCGCACCGCCGCCGACCAACCCCTGGATGCCGTGCTTCGCCATGAAATCTAGCGCCCGCGTGCTGCCGCCCTGGATCGGCTGCCAGCACTCGACCGGCAGCCGCAGCGGCCGCGGCACCACGGTCAGCTCCTTCAAATCGTAGCCGCGGTACGGCACCTCCGGCGGCAAGGTGTAGTATTTGCCGCGATGCGAGAAGGAGTCGTTGTTGAACGCCTTGAAGACGATGTCGACCTGCTCCTCGAACAGCTCGCGGTTGGCGGCCTGGTCCATCAGCGGCGAGCCGAAGGTCTCGACCTCGCGGGTGTGGTAGCCGCGGCCAACGCCGAAAATCACGCGCCCACCGGTGAGGATGTCGACCGTTGCATAATCCTCGGCGAGGCGCAGCGGGTGCCACATCGGGGTGATGTTGAAGCCGCAGCCGATCTTGATCCGCTTGGTCATGTGCGCGAGATGCAGCGCCATCATCAAGACGTTGGGAAGGCACTCATAGCCCTCGCGCTGGAAATGGTGCTCGGCCATCCAGAACGTCGAGTAGCCGAGCCGGTCCATCAGCTGCGCCATCGCCTGGGCCTTGTCGAAGACGGTGGCCAGGTGCTCGTTGGGAAACCGGCGATCGTTCACCGGGGTCCCGCCATAGCCGACATTGTCCATGTCGACATGACCGGCAAACAGGCTGTCGAATTTGGTGATCATGGCC
>JBGPTQ010000315.1:0-3603 GCA_041490725.1 Allostellaceae bacterium
GCGCGCGCGACGGGGCGCAATTTCGTGCGCATGTCGCTGGGCGGCATGCGCGACGAGGCGGAGATTCGCGGCCACCGCCGCACCTATATCGGGTCGATGCCCGGCAAGGTGCTGCAGGGCATGAAAAAGGCGAAATCGTCGAACCCGCTGTTCCTGTTGGACGAGGTCGACAAGCTCGGCCAGGATTGGCGGGGCGATCCGTCCTCGGCGCTGTTGGAGGTGCTCGATCCCGAGCAGAACTCGACGTTCAACGATCACTACCTCGAGGTCGATTACGACCTGTCGGACGTGCTGTTCGTGACAACGGCCAACACGCTGCGCATGCCGCAGCCGCTGATGGACCGCATGGAGATCATCCGCCTGCCCGGCTATACCGAGGACGAGAAGATCGAGATCGCCAAGCGCCACCTGATCCCGAAGCAGATCAAGGCGCACGGCCTCAGGAAGGGCGAATGGAGCATCAGCGATGAGGCTTTGCGCGATCTTTGCCGCTACTACACGCGCGAAGCCGGGGTGCGCAATATGGAGCGCGAGATCGCCAATCTGACTCGCAAGGCGATCAAGGACATTCTGACCAAGAAAGGCGATCGGGTCGCCGTGACGCGGCGCAATCTCGAGAAATACGCGGGCGTGCGGCGGTTTCGCTTCGGCGAGGTCGAGAGCGAGGATTTGGTGGGCGTCACGACGGGTCTCGCCTGGACCGAGGTCGGCGGTGAGCTGCTGACGATCGAGGCGGTGACCCTCCCCGGCAAGGGTCGCGTCACGGCGACCGGCAAGCTCGGCGACGTGATGAAGGAATCGGTCCAGGCGGCCGAGAGCTTCGTCAAATCGCGCAGTCTGGCTTACGGCATTAAACCGCCGATGTTCGAAAAGAGGGACATCCACGTGCACGTGCCCGAGGGTGCGACGCCCAAGGACGGTCCGTCGGCGGGGGTCGCAATGGTGACCTCGATCGTCTCGGTACTGACCGGGATTCCTGTGAGGCGCGACATCGCGATGACCGGCGAGATCACCTTGCGCGGCCGGGTATTGCCGATCGGCGGGCTCAAGGAAAAGCTGCTGGCGGCGTTGCGCGGCGGGCTCAAGACGGTGCTGATCCCGGCGGACAACGAGAAGGACCTCGCCGAGATCCCGGACAACGTCAAGCGTGGGCTCAAGATCATCGCGGCGCGCACGGTTGATGAAGTGCTCGCCCATGCGCTGGTCGCGCCGCTTATCCCGGTCGAGTGGCAGGAAGAGCCCGTGGCGACGCCGATAATTCCCGCCACGAGCGAAGAGCGGCCGGGGCTGCTAACGCATTGATACGTATTGCACCGCGTTGTCGCCTTACCGGTAGGTTCACACCGGCAGGCGACAACGGCGGGTAACAATCGAAAAAAGCACGCTTTCGGGCGGCGCAGTGGCGTTGACCCGCCACGGAGGCCGCTCTAAACTCCCTATCGGCACTCGCACGCAATTTTTCCGCATTCTCGCTGTAGGGGGCAACACGTGAACAGAAACGAACTCGTCGATGCCGTTGCCGGCAAGGCCGAGCTGTCGAAGTCGACCGCAAACAAGGCGGTCGAAGCGGTGTTCGAGTCGATCACCGGTGCATTGAAGGGCGGCACCGAGGTGCGGCTCGTCGGGTTTGGCACCTTCTCGGTGGCCCGCCGCGCCGCCTCGGAGGGCCGCAATCCCCGGACCGGCGAGAAGATCAAGATCGCCGCGTCAAAACAGGCCAAGTTCAAGCCCGGCAAGCGATTGCGCGACGAGCTCAACTAGAGACGGGCTGACGCCAGCGCTGTCCCGGACGCCCCTGCGGACGTCCGGAGCCGAGAGGTTGGGGCGATTAGCTCAGCTGGCAGAGCATCTCGTTTACACCGAGGGGGTCGGGGGTTCGAATCCCTCATCGCCCACCAGCCCGTGGCGTGAGTTCGCGGCGCCTGAATCGTCGTCGCTTCAGATCCGTTGCGGCACCCCGCCCTCGCCCAGATCCCAATAGATTCCGGCCATGACTTGGAGGGCCTCGCGCGCGACCGGGGCCAGCATGTGCTCGTTCGGCGCGTGCTGCGAGCATGATGCATAGGAATGCGGAACCCAGACCGTCGGCAGGCCGAGATCATGAGCGAAGATGTCGTTCGGCAATGAGCCGCCGAGATTGGGCAGGATCGCGGGCGACTTGCCCGTCGTCTCTTTGATCGAGGCCGCCGCCCAGCGCACCCAGGGATGGTCGGGGTCGAGCCGTGTCGCCGCGAAATAGGCTTTGGCCCAACGCTCGATCCTGACCATCGGGAAGCCGTGCGCGTCGAGGTGGCGGCGCAGCGCCGGCAGGAAGTTCTCGGGATCGACGCCAACGACAAAGCGGATCTGGCAGGTCGCCGTGGCCTTGGGCGGGATCGCGTTGACCGGGTTATCGGGATTGCCGGTGGCGAAAGCCAGCACCTCGAAGCTGCACCAGCCGAATACCTTCTCGCTCGGGCTGAGCCCCGGTTCGCCCCACTCGGGGTCGATCGCAGGCGCCCCTTCGCCGCCCTCGCCCTGGGACTCGACCGGACAGTCGGCGAGCGCCATGCGCACCGAGTTCGGCAGGTGCGTCGGCACCCACTCGCGCACCCGGATCGCGCCTTTCGGGGTCGTGATCGTTGCTAACGCATGGGCGAGGATGATCCCCGGATTGGCCAAGAGCCCGCCCCAATTGCCGGAATGATGCCCGCCCTCGCGCAGTTCGACGATCAGGTCGAAATTCAGCGCGCCGCGGGCGCCCAGAAAGATCGTCGGCCGCTCCGGCGCGAGGCGCGGCCCGTCCGATGCGATCAGCACATCGGCAGCGAGCCGGTCCTTGTATTGCCGGCATACCTCGCGCAGCCCGGGCGAACCGATTTCCTCGCCGGTCTCGATCAGAAAGACCGCGTTGAAGCCGAGCCGGCCGCGCGTCTTCAGGACGCAGTCGAGCGCGGCGAGGTTGATCGTGTGCTGACCCTTGTTGTCGGCCGTGCCGCGGCCGTAGAGCCGGTCGCCCTCCTGCTGCAATCGCCAGGGCGACAGCCCGTCGCGCCATTGCGGCTCGAGCCCGCGGATCACGTCGCCGTGGCCATAGCCGAACACGCTCGTCGCGGCGCCGTCCTCGCGCCGCTCGGCGATCAGCACCGGCCCGCCGCGCACCGGGTTTTCGACGATCTCGCACGAAAAGCCGAGCTGGGCCAGCGACGGCGCGATCTCGTCCTTGAGATAGGCGTGGAGCACCGGCAGGCGCTCCTCGACCTGGCTTTCGGTTGGGATCGCGACGCGGCGTGCCAGGTCGGCGACAAACCCGCCGTCGTCGAAATAGCGCTCGGCGGCGGCAATGGCGGCGGCGCGGGTCATGGAACCTCCCGAAATGGACAGGACGGACACCAAACCCTAGGATAGGACAAAGACGCGAGCGCGAGGGAGGAAGTGTCATGCAGGGGCTGTCGCAGATCGTCGAGCAGGGTGAGGTAGAGCGTCTGGCAACCGGCTTTGTCTTCACCGAGGGACCGCTCTATCACCCTGACGGGTTCTATTATTTCGTCGATGTGCGGGCGAGCAAGTTCTACCGGATCCGCCCGGGGAGCCCGGCGGAACTGCTGCGCGAGAATACCGGCA
>JBGPTQ010000316.1:0-3596 GCA_041490725.1 Allostellaceae bacterium
GAGCCCGATGGCAAAGCCATCGAGGAAGCTGTGCACCGACAGGCTTGCCGCGCCCAATCCGCCGCGCTGCCACAGTCGTTCGGTGCGCGGGCCCTTATGGCCGTGCGGTGCGACGGTTCGGTCGAGGATCATGTAGATGAGGAACCCGGCGGCGACCACGGCCAGCACGGAATCGACGGTATGCGCCGGGGTGGCGAGGGTGATGGCCTCGGGTATCAGATCGAAGAAAGCGACGCCGATCACCGCGCCCGCGCTGAACCCGAGGATGAGGTGGAGCCGATCCTGCAGTCGCAGCGCCACCATGCCGCCGAGCAGCGTCATAAAAAAAGTTGCGATGCTCACGGCCACGCCCATCGGCTCGCCTCCCCGACCGGCAATGTGCCGGTGATTTCAGATTCATACCGTAATCGGAAGGCTGCGGGAGAACCCTCTCGGCATCGCAGGCGAACGATATCGCCGGGCGGGCGCGATACGGCCTTCGACGCGCGCCGCCCGCGGGTCGGGCATATCGGGTCTTTTCCGCGATCGGGCCGGTCTTATATAGTAGAAACCCGCCCGGAGCCCGGCCGTCCGCCAATGAAT
Source organism: Allostellaceae bacterium (assembly GCA_041490725.1). GTDB lineage: Bacteria > Pseudomonadota > Alphaproteobacteria > ATCC43930 > CGMCC-115725 > DATARH01. Next base: position 583 of record JBGPTQ010000316.1, read on the forward strand.
ATTCGAATTCCCGGAATTTCCCTGGTCGAGCGATTTATTTCCCTGTTCGGCCGCAAAAAATTCCCTGAGCGGGCTCCGGGATTTTCCGGCGAATCCCACGGTTTTACAGGGTTTTCGCGCGGTCGCGACGGGGAAATTTCGCAAAAATTCCCTGTTCTCAGGGAATTTGCCGACCCCTCAATCGGCGAACGGGTCGCGCACCAAGACGGTGTCGTCACGCTCGGGGCTGGTCGACAGCATCGCGACCGGCGCCCCGATCAGCTCCTCGAGCCGGCGGATGTATTTGATCGCGGTCGCCGGCAACTGCGCCCAGGAGCGCGCGCCGCGGGTGCTTTCCTGCCAGCCTTCGGCGACCTCGTAAACCGGCTCGATTTCGGCCTGCGCCGAGGTCCCGGCCGGGACGTAATCGTAGACCTCGCCGCCGCGGCGATAGGCGGTGCAGATCTTGATCTCGTCGAACCCGTCGAGCACGTCGAGCTTGGTCAGGGCGATGCCGTCGATCCCGGCGGTCTTGATTGCCTGGCGCACCGCCACGGCGTCGAACCAGCCGCAGCGCCGCGGCCGTCCGGTCACCGTGCCGAACTCGCGGCCGCGCTCCCCGAGGGCTTGGCCGATCGCATCGCTCAGCTCGGTCGGAAACGGGCCGGCGCCGACCCGCGTCGTATAGGCCTTGGTGATGCCGAGGACGAACCCGATCGCCGAGGGCGCGATCCCCGAACCGGCCGCGGCCTGGCCGGCCACCGTGTTCGACGAGGTCACATAAGGGTAGGTGCCGTGGTCGACATCGAGCATCGCGCCCTGCGCCCCCTCGAACAGAATGCGGCGGCCGGCGCGGCGGGATTCGTCGAGCAGCCGCCAGACCGGCGCGGCATAGGGCAGCACTTTGGGCGCGATCTCGCGCAGCCGGGCGAGCAAGTCGGCGCGGTCGAATTCCGGCGCATCGAGCCCACGCAACAGCGCGTTGTGGTGCAGCAGGAGGTCGTCCACCCGGTCTTCGAGCGCCGGCGGGTCGGCGAGATCGCACACCCGCACCGCGCGGCGGCCGACCTTGTCCTCATAGGCCGGGCCGATGCCGCGCCCGGTCGTGCCGATCCTTTTCTCGCCGCGCCGTTCCTCGTGGGCGCGGTCGAGCGCGCCATGCGAGGGCAGGATCAGCGCGGCGTTGTCGGCAACCCGCAGCGTGTCGGGCGAAATTGTCAGCCCCTTCCCGCGCATCACATCGATTTCGGCGATGAGGGCCCAGGGATCGACGACGACGCCGTTGCCGATGATCGACAGCTTGCCGGGACGCACCACGCCCGACGGCAACAGGCTCAGCTTGTATTCGACATTGCCGACGACGAGCGTGTGACCGGCATTGTGGCCGCCCTGAAAGCGCACGACGACATCGGCGCGCTCCGACAGCCAGTCGACAATCTTGCCCTTGCCTTCATCGCCCCATTGGGCGCCGACGACGGCGACATTGGCCATGCTGCCCTCCTCGCCGCTATCGGCCGCGGTCGGAGGCGGCGACCGGGTGCGGCGCGCCGCCTTCGAGCACATAGAAGCAGTCGAGCCGGCGCGCCTCTTCCCGCCAATCCGCCGCCGGCAGCAGCGCCGCGACGGTGATCCACCCCTCGGCGCGCAACGCGCGAGCGCGGGCGGGGTCGGTGTCGGGCGGGACGAGCACCCGGCGGCGCGGCGGCGGTTCGGGCAGGGTGCGCAGGATCGTGTCGGTATAGAGCGTGAAGCCGGTCGCCGGCTCGGGTGCGGATGGCGCGCCGGCCTGATAGCGGCCGCCGCGGCCGAGTTCGCCCAACGGCCCAAGCTCGGGACCGACCCGCGCGAAAAACGTGAAGCTGATGCCGGTGTGGTATTCGAAGCCGCGGTTCTCGACCGGGTCGACCGTGACCTTGAGCGCCGGGATCGCGGCCGTGAGCCCGTCGAGCACCGCGCCGAGCCGGTCGCGCTCCAGGCGCGCCCGCTCCGGCAACTCGAGCCGGTCGAGGGCGGCGCGCGTCGCGCCGCCGGGGCCGGCCGCGGCAACGAGGCGCGCCAGCAAACCCCCCGCCTCGCCGGCCAGGCTCGCGACCGCCGCGACGTCCTTCCTATCGAGCGCGGCGCGCAACGCCACCGCCCGCTCGCCGGAGACGCCGTAAGCCTCGGCGATCGCCGGCACCAGGGTCGGCAGGGTGAGGTCGACCGAAAGATCGGGCACCCCGAGCGCGGCGAGCGCCTCGCCCGCCACCGCGATCACCTCGACATCGGCTTCCGGCCCGCCGACGCCGATCAGCTCGGCGCCGGCCTGCCCGATCTGCCGCTCGGGCCGCATCTGCGAGCCTTTGACCCGGAGCACCTGGCCGGCATAGCTCAGCCGCAACGGCCGCGGCTTGTGCGACAGCCGGGTCGCGGCGATCCGGGCGACCTGCGGGGTCATGTCGGCGCGCATCCCGATCATGCGGTGCGAGATCGGGTCCATCGTGCGAAAGGTGTCGCTCGCCATCGCGGCGCCGGCTTCGGATAACAGCGTCTCCTCGAATTCGACGAGCGGCGGCTTGACCCGCTCGTAGCCATGCGCGGCAAGCACCCCGATCAGCCGCGCCGTCACTTCGGCCTCGATCTCGGCCTCGGGCGGCAAGAGGTCGTAGAACCCGGCCGGCAGCAGGGCGGGGTGCGGCGCGTCATTCATCAGGGGGCGGTGCTTTCGGGCTGAAATCGCTCATGCCGGCCATTGTGCACCACCATCGAAACGTTGGTAGCGTTTTTCAGCCGGTTGCCGTCACCGCGTTACGGCGGGGATTATCGGGAATCGCTCATGCCCTGGTATGTCGCGTGCGCCACTGCTTCGCGGGAATGAAAGGCAAGCTGCTGAAATAGTTGGAGGTCGTTTAAGTCGAGGGGGTACGGCAGCGGCCCGGCGATCACCTCTATTTGATAGTTAATTCGAGAAATACCGGTTGCACTTAAAGGCGATGATCTACAGAATAGCCACTCACCGTCCGTTTCCCCCAACCTCGACGGTGCACGCCTGTTCC
>JBGPTQ010000317.1:0-3592 GCA_041490725.1 Allostellaceae bacterium
CTGGCTTTCTCGGTCGGGGCGGTGCTGCCTGGGCTCTCTGGCTGGTTCGCGCGGCCGCAGGCGGTGCGGGCCTGGGTGGGACGGCTCGCGCGATGAGCGGGTCTGCGACACCGGCCGAGCGCACGGCGGACGCGCGCGCGCTCGATCTCGCGCTGATCGGCAATTGCCGGGTCGCGGCGCTGGTCAATGGCATCGGCCGCATCGTCTGGTGGTGTTTTCCGGGGTTCGATTCCAACCCGGTGTTCTGTCGGCTGCTCGCCGGCGCGGAGGAGAAGGGGTTCTGCGATGTCGTTGTCGCCGACCTCGTCGATGCGAAGGCGGGATATGTCCGCAACACCGCAATCCTCCAGACTGACCTCGAGGACCGGCGCGGCGGTCGCGTCCGCATCACCGATTTTGCCCCGCGCTTTCATCGCTATGAACGGATTTTCCGGCCACCGCAGCTGGTTCGCCGGATCACCCCGGTCGCCGGGCTGCCGCGCATCACCATTCGGGTTCGCCCCTGCCATTCCTATGGCCGGCCGGTCACCGGCCTGTCGGTGGGCTCGAACCACATCCGCTACCAAGGCGCCGACCCGGTCCTCAGGGTTACCACCGACGCGCCGCTCTCCTATATCGTGCAGGAGACGACCTTTCCGCTGACCCGGCCGCTCACCCTGATCCTCGGCCCGGACGATCCGTTCGAAAGTGCGGTCGACCTGACCGGGCGCGAGTTCGAGGAGCACACCCGCGACTACTGGTACGGTTGGGTGCGCTCGCTGGCCGTACCGTTCGAATGGCAGAGCGCGGTGACGCGGGCCGCGATGACGCTGTTGCTGTGCAGCTTCGAGGAAACCGGCGCCATCGTCGCCGCGCACACGACCTCGATCCCGGAGGCGCCCGGCAGCGGCCGGAACTGGGATTACCGCTATTGCTGGTTGCGCGACGCGTATTTCGTCGTCGAGGCGTTGAACCGTCTCGGCACGACCGAGACGATGGAAGCCTATATCAACTACATCATTACCGTGGCGGCGGACTTGGAAGCGCCGCTGCGCCCGGTCCATTCGATCGTTCCGGGTGCGGATCTCGACGAGACGATTTCGCCCGATTTGGCCGGGTTTCTCGGCCAGGGTCCGGTCCGCATCGGCAATGCCGCGGCACTGCAAGACCAGCACGACGTCTATGGCAGCGTCGTTCTCGCGACGACGCAGATGTTTGTCGACGAGCGCCTGCCGCGGATGGGGGACGAGACGCTGTTTCGTCGCCTCGAGCCGCTCGGCGAGCGGGCGGTCAAGCTGGCGCTGACCCCCGATGCCGGGATCTGGGAATATCGCGGACGGCGGCGCGTAAACACCTACTCTGCCGCGCTGTGCTGGGCAGCCTGCCACCGGCTCTCGCTGATCGCGGGCCGCCTCGGGATCGACGACCGCGCGGCGTTCTGGCGCGGCCAGGCCGCGGCGTTGCGAGAGCCGATCCTGGCGCGCGCGTGGAACCCGGCCAGGGGCGCGCTCACCGGCACCCTCGACGGCGATGAACTCGATGCCAGCGTATTGCTGCTGGCTGAACTGGGGCTGGTTGGCGCGAACGATCCGCGGTTCATCAGTACCTGCGACGCGATCGGGCGCGAGCTTCGCCGCAACGGCCGGATCATGCGCTACACCAACGGCGACGATTTCGGCACGCCGGAAACGGCGTTTCTGGTGTGCAACTTCTGGTACATCGATGCGCTGGCGGCGATCGGCCGGCGCGATGAGGCGCGCTCGCTGTTCATCGAGCTGCTCGCGCACCGAAATGCCTTTGGGCTATTGTCCGAGGACATTCATCCGGAAACCGGGGCACTGTGGGGCAACATCCCCCAGACCTACTCGATGGCGGGCATCATCAATTCGGCGATGCGGCTGTCGGTCAGATGGGAGGACGTGTGGTGCCGCGTCTCATCGTAGTCTCGAACCGGGTCGCGGTCCCCGGCACCGAGGGACCACGACAGGCTGGAGGCCTCGCCGTCGCCGTTAACGCGGCGCTCAAAGGGCGCGAGGGGATCTGGTTCGGCTGGAGCGGGAGGGTGGCCGAGGACGGCGCTGCCCCGCAGCCAACGGTCGTCGGGCGGCAGCGGCGGACGTTCATTACGCTCGATCTTTCGAACGTCGATTTCCAGGAATATTACAACGGCTTCGCCAACCGCGTGCTGTGGCCGATCCTGCACTATCGAGTCGATCTGGCCGAATTCACCTCGGTCGAGCTCGCCGGGTATCTGAGAGTCAACGCGCTGTTCGCCAACGCGTTGTCTGCGTTCATCCAGCCCGACGACATGATCTGGGTCCACGACTATCACCTGCTGTCGCTCGCCAAGGAACTGCGCGCGTTGGGGCACGATAATCCGATCGGCTTCTTCCTCCATATCCCCTGCCCGCCCCCCGACATCCTGATGGTCCTGCCGCAGCACGCAGAGACCGTCGGTGCGCTTACCCACTACGACCTCGTCGGGCTGCAGACGGAGGCTGATGCCGACAATCTCCGGCGCTATTTCGAGACACGCCACGGCATCGCAGGACCGACCCGCGAAGCCTTCGAATTCGGCGGCAGCTATGTGCACGTTCGCGCGTTTCCCGTCGCCATCGATACCGCGGTCTACGCGCGGGTCGCGCGCAATGCCGTGAGATCGCGCCTGGTTACAGGGGTGCGCGACAGTCTCGGGGGTAGGCGTCTGATCCTCGGGGTCGATCGTCTCGACTACTCGAAGGGCATCCCCGATCGCATCCAGGCGTTCGGCCACTTTCTCGACACCCAGCCCCAGTGGCTGGGCCGGGTGACGTTCCTTCAGATCACCCCGAAAAGCCGAGCCGAGGTGCCGGAATATGCCGACATCGATCGCACCGTCAGTACGATCGTCGGTCAGATCAACGGGCGGCACGGCGAGGCGGCCTGGACGCCGATCCGTTATGTGAACCGCTCTTATTCGCGGGCCTCGTTGGCGGGGCTTTTCCGATCGGCTCATATCGGCCTGGTGACGCCGCTGCGCGATGGCATGAACCTTGTCGCCAAGGAGTATGTCGCCGCTCAGGATCCGGAGGATCCCGGTGTCCTCGTGCTATCCCGGTTTGCGGGCGCCGCGGCTGAGCTTGACGGCGCTCTGATCGTCAACCCGCACGAAGTCGAGGCCGTGGCGGAGGCGATCGGAACTGCGCTCGAAATGCCCCTTGAGGAGCGCAAGGAAAGGCACGCGCGGATGTTCGCCCACCTGGCGACAAACGATGTCGATCACTGGGCCGAGCTGTTCCTGTCGGCACTCGCGCAGTCGCGTCAGCGCCCCGGTATTCTCAGTGGCCTGCGGCAGTTCTTCGCCTCGCCGATTGGTCTGACCCTGTAGCGATCCGATATAGGGGATCGTCGATTTGGCAGGGAGCGAGCGTGCCGCAAAGAGCTGATCCCTCCGTCGCGGCGATCGTCGCGGCGCGCCACGGCGACCCTTTTGCCTTTCTCGGCATGCACGAAGCCGCGGTCAATCAGGCCCTGGGCGGGCTTTGCGTGCGGGCCTTCCTGCCCGATGCCGCGGCGATGGCGGTCGTCGACGGGGCGAGCGGCGCGGTCGTTGCCACGGGAAAGCGGGTTCACC
>JBGPTQ010000318.1:0-3581 GCA_041490725.1 Allostellaceae bacterium
CCGGGGAGCATAAGGGCTCGATCCATTCCGTGGCGGCCCGGCTGCAGGGCGCGCCGGCCTGGAACGGCTGGGCATTCTGGTATGTCCAGCGCAAGGGCGAGCCGGTTCCGATCGAGAGCTTTCGGCAGAAATTGCGCGCCGAAGGGGGCTGACGCGGCTTTGTCCGTTCCGCGCGGTATGGCCGGCTGCCCGTGGCTTCTGGTATTGAAGAACCCGTCCGATCGACGCTAACAGCGGGAAGACGATGACAATCAAGAACCTTGTGCTGATGTTGCCGATCCTCGCCCTGGCGGCATGCTCCAAACCGCCGCCGCCGCCCGTCGTCGTGGCGCCGCTGCCGACGGGGGCCGCGCACGGCGTCGACATGGCGATCGATTCGCGCGATGTGTCAGCCGCGCTGCGCAGCACCAAGCTAGATTTTGTCGCCCGCTATTACCGCGACCCGGCCTCGCGCTGGCCGACCTTGTCGGCCGGCGAGGCGGCGATGCTGTCATCGGCCGGGCTCAACATCGTGGCGGTCTGGGAATACCATTCGCACCGAGCGGATTACTTCTCGTATGCCTCGGGCCATGCCGATGCGGTCAACGCCTACCGCCAGGCCAAGGCGATCGGCCAGCCGGCCGGCAGCGCGGTCTATTTCGCGGTCGATTATAACGCCCAGGAGCCCGACATCCGCGGCCCGGTCGATCGGTATTTCCGCGGCGTCGCCGCCGGTTTCGCCTCCGTGTCCGGGGCGCCCGAGTATCGGATCGGCGTTTACGGCTCCGGCGCGGTCTGCGACTACTTGAGGCGGACACGGCTGGCGCAATACGCCTGGCTGTCGAACTCGAACGCATGGACCGGCTACGACAGCTTCACCGACTGGAACATCAAGCAGAGCAGGGCATCGGAGGCCCTGAACTTCTCGCACGATTGGAACGAGGCGTGGGGCGATTACGGCGGCTTCCAGGTGAAGAACCAGTTCAGCTCGCTGTGAAGGCGCGGAGCGAATGGCTTACGATCGCACCAACGTCTTCGCCCGGATTTTGCGCGGCGAATTGCCGTGCAACAAGGTCTACGAGGACGAGCATGTCCTCGCGTTTCGCGACATCAATCCGCAGGCGCCGACCCACATCGTCGTGATCCCCAAAGGCGAATACGTCTCGGTCGACGATTTTTCGGAGAACGCGTCGGCGGCCGAGCTGGCGGCGTTCATCCGGGCGATCGGCCGGATCGCGCGGGCGGAGGGGGTCGCCGAGACCGGCTACCGCATCCTCGCGAACCACGGTGCGGCGGCCCACCAGGACGTCCCGCATTTTCATCTGCATCTGTTCGGCGGGCGCGACCTCGGCCCGATGCTGCGCCGCCCGCGAGACTGACCCTCCAGGCTCACTCCCGCAGCGCCGCGCCGGGCCACAGGCCCGGACGGCTGCGGGCGTATTGCGGCGGACAGGCCGCCTCGTCGCCCAATGCATCGGCGGCGTGCCAGGCCCAGCGCGGGTCGTCGAGAAAGCCGCGGGCGAGAGCGACGCAATCGGCCTTGCCCTCGGCGACAATCCTCTCGGCCTGGCGCGGCGCCACGATCATCCCCACCGCCTGCACCGCGAGGCCGCTGCCGGCCTTGACCGCGGCGGCGAACGGCACCTGATACCCCGCTCCGACCTCGACGCGCGCCGCCGGGCTGATGCCGCCGCTCGACACGCAGACATAGTCGAAGCCGATCCGCTCCAGCTCGCGCGCAAACACCACGGCATCGGCGGTGGTCAGCCCGCCCGGGGTCCAGTCGAACCCGGTGATGCGCATGCCGAGCGCCTTGTCGCGCGGCCACGCCGCCCGCACCGCCGCCGCCACCTCGAGCGGGAAGCGCATGCGGTTCTCCACGCTGCCGCCATACCAGTCAGTGCGATGGTTGGCGATCGGCGACAGGAAGCTGTGCAGCAGGTAGCCATGGGCGCCGTGCAGCTCGACCAGGTCGAAGCCGAGGCGAGCGGCACGCCGCGCCGCGGCGACAAAGGCGTCGCGGACCCGCGCTAGGCCGGCCTCGTCGAGGGGCTCGGGCGCCGGATAGCCCTCGGCGAACGGGATCAGCGAGGCGCCGACCCGCTGCCACGCGCCCTCCGCCTCGCCGAGCGGCTTGCCGCCCGCCCACGGCACCTGCGTCGACGCCTTGCGGCCGGCATGGGCCAGCTGGATGCCGAGCTTGGCATTGCCCCAGCGGTGGCAGGTCGCGACGACCCGTTCGAGCGCCGCTTCGTTCGCGTCGGAATAGAGGCCGAGACAGCTCTGCGTGATGCGCCCGGCGGCCTCGACTGCGGTCGCCTCCAGGATCAAGAGCCCGGCGCCGGACAGTGATAGCGAGCCGAGATGCTGCAAGTGCCAATCGGTCGCCGAGCCGTCGACGGCGCTGTATTGGCACATCGGCGACACCGCGATGCGGTTCGGCAGCGTTACGCCGCCGATCGCGATCGGCGAGAACAGATGGGAGGGCATTCAGGTTCTTCCTGTAACGACGGGGCCGCGCAGCGCGAGGTCCATCAACGGCAACAAGGCCGGCGCGATCCACAGGCCCTGCTCGATGATCTCGGCGCGGCTCGCCCACTGGACCGCGGCGGCATCGTCGCCGGCGACGCCCTCGCCCGATTGCCAGATCCCGCGCACCGCGATCAGCGTGTAATGGTGGCGCACGCGGCCCTCCCGGTCGCGGTCGATCGCGTCGAAGACGCTGAGGGTGTCGGCCGCCTCGGCCGTGACCGCGGTCTCCTCGAAGAGCTCGCGCATCGCGCCCTCGGCGACGGTCTCGCCGAGCTCCAAGACGCCGCCGGGAAAGCCCCAACGCCCCTCGTTGGGCGGGTTCGCGCGCCGCACGATCAGCGCGCGCTCGCCGCGCAACACGACGGCGAGCACCGCGACGATCGGCCGGTCGGGATAGCGCCGCGCCGCCCGCCGTGCGGCGAAATCGGCGGCGGTCGTTTCGGCGGCGGCAGCCCCCACCCGCGCTGACGCGCTTCCCTCCCCCGCATGCGGGGGAGGGTTAGGGAGCGGGCTGCGCTCGGCCGGCACGTGCTCGATTTGACGGGAGCCTCGTCACTCGGCGGCCACCCTGGGCTGGCCGCGCTCGTCGGTATAGATCTCGGCGCCCTGATCGAGGAACTCTTTCGACTTCTCTGCCATGCCTGATTTGGCATACTCGCGGATTTCCTGGGTGATCTGCATCGAGCAGAATTTGGGGCCGCACATCGAGCAGAAATGCGCCAGCTTGGCGCCGTCCGCCGGCAGGGTCTGGTCGTGGAACTTCTCGGCCGTCTCGGGGTCGAGCGACAGGTTGAACTGGTCCTTCCAGCGAAACTCGAAGCGTGCCCGCGACAAGGCGTCGTCGCGCTCGCGCGCGGCCGGGTGGCCCTTGGCGAGGTCGGCGGCGTGAGCGGCGATCTTGTAGGTGATGACACCGATTTTGACGTCGTCGCGGTCGGGCAGCCCCAAATGCTCCTTCGGCGTCACATAGCAGAGGAGCGCCGTGCCGAACCAGCCGATCATCGCCGCGCCGATACCGCTGGTGATGTGGTCGTAGCCCGGCGCGATATCGGTGACGAGCGGACCCAGCG
>JBGPTQ010000319.1:0-3576 GCA_041490725.1 Allostellaceae bacterium
CGGCTGGCTCAACCGGATGACCCAGTTCAAGGAAAAGGCCGGCAAGCAGCGCGACATGGCCGGGCTCGGCCTCTACGCCTATCCGGTGCTGATGGCGGCCGACATCCTGGCTTACCAGGCGACGCATGTGCCGGTCGGCGAAGACCAGAAGCAGCATGTCGAGCTGGCCCGCGACATCGCCGGCGCGTTCAACCGCCGCTACGAGCGCGACTTCTTCCCGCTGCCCGAACCGCAGATTTTCGGCGAGGCGACCCGCGTGATGAGCCTGCGCGACGGCACCAGGAAGATGTCGAAATCCGATACCTCGGATTACTCGCGCATCAACATGACCGATGATGCCGAGCTGATCGCCTTGAAGATCCGCCGGGCCAAGACCGACCCCGAGCCGCTGCCGGACAGCATCACCGCGCTCGAAGCGCGCCCCGAGGCGGATAACCTCGTCGGCATCTACGCCGCGCTCGCCGGCCTCCCGCGCGAAGATGCGCTGGCGCGCTTCGCGGGCAAGAATTTCTCGACCTTCAAGGAGGCGTTGTCTGCACTCTCCGTCGAGGTGCTCGGCCACATCGGCGGCGAGATGCGGCGCCTCCTCGCCGACCCCGGCCATATCGACGGCGTGCTGCGGCGCGGCGCCGAGCGCGCGGCGGCGATTTCGATGCCGGTATTGCGCGAGGTCAAGGACATCACCGGCCTGTTGCGGCCGTGATCGGCGGATTCTGACGATCCGGTATCGCGGGCGCCCCTTACCAAAGGGTCATCACGTCTAGGGCTTTGCCGCTTTCCTGCGCCGGGCGCGGGTTGTAGGTTTGGCTGACACGCTGCCCCGCGTCGCGGAGCGGCCCTGCGTGCGATTCGCCGGACCAGGGGCGTCTGCCCGACATGGACATCTACCTGCCGATTGCCGAGATGTCGCTCGACGTTTTCGTCCTCTTGGGGATTGGCGCGGCGATCGGCTTCCTGTCCGGCGTCTTCGGCGTTGGCGGCGGGTTTCTGTTGACCCCGCTATTGATCTTCATCGGCGTGCCGCCCGCCGTCGCGGTCGCCTCGTCGGCCAACCAGCTGGTCGGCGCCTCGGTGTCGGGAGTGATCGCGCATTGGCGGCGCGGCAATGTCGACTTCAAGATGGGCTTCATCCTGCTATTAGGCGGGCTTGCCGGGTCGGTGCTCGGCGTGTGGGTTTTCACCTGGCTCAAGCGGCTGGGCCAGGTCGAGCTGACGATCTCGCTGCTTTACGTCGTGCTGCTCGGCACGCTGGGTGCGCTGATGGCGATCGAGAGCACGCGCGCGCTGCTGCGTCAGCGCCGTCCCGGCGGGTTCCGTCGCAAGCTCCATCAGCACAATTGGCTGCATGGCCTGCCGCTCAAGACGCGGTTCCGCCGCTCGAAGCTCTACATCAGCGCGCTGTTGCCGATCGCGCTCGGCTTGGCGGTCGGCGTCTTGAGCGCCGTGCTCGGCATCGGCGGCGGTTTCGTCCTGGTGCCGGCGATGATCTACTTGCTGGGGATGCCGACCGCCGTGGTGCCCGGAACCTCGCTTTTGCAGATCATCTTCGTTGCGGCGAACGTCACCTTTCTGCAGGCCTATACGAACCGCACCGTCGATGCCGTATTGGCGCTGGTGCTGCTTGCCGGTGGGGTGCTCGGGGCCCAGATCGGCACCCGCTTCGGGACCCGCCTGCGCGGCGAGCAGCTGCGCTTTCTGCTGGCCTTGCTGGTGCTGGCGGTCGGGGCCAAGCTCGCTGTCGACCTGACGGTGCGCCCCGCCAGCCTCTACGCCGTCACGACGGGAAGCGGATGAACCGGGTCTTCGCGCGGCGCGGGCCGCGCCTTCAGGGGTTCGCGGTGCTGTTCTGCCTCGCGCTCGCGCTCGCGGCTGGGCCAGCGCGCGGCGATGCCGTCGTCGCCGATCTCAGCAGCCATCTGATCGCGATCACCAGCGGGTTCACCGGCGCTTCCGTCGTGCTGTTCGGCGCCACCGACGGACCCGGCGACATCATCGCTGTGGTGCGCGGGCCCGAGCGCGAGATGACGGTGTGGCGCAAGGGCAAGGTCGCCGGCGTCTGGGTCAATGCCGAAGCGATGACCTTTACCAATGTGCCGAGCTTTTACGCCGTCGCGGCGAGCCGGCCGCTCAATGACGCCCTGCTGCCCGGAGCCGCGGCGCTCTATCGCATCGGCACCGCCAATCTGAAGCTTGAAAGCAAGCCGCCGATGACCGGGGACCGTGCGAAACGGTTCGCCCAGGCGCTGGTCGAAGAGCAGCAGCGCGCCGGGCTGATGGTCGCCGAGATCGGCAAGATCACCTTCCTCGGCGAGCGGCTGTTTCGCGCCTCGATCCGCTTTCCCGCCAATGTGCCGACCGGGACCTACCTGGTCGAAGTGTTCCTGGCGCGCGATCGCGACGTGGTTGGCGGGCAGACCACGCCGCTGCGTGTCGAAAAGGTCGGCATCGACGCCGAGGTGTCTGATTTCGCGACGCGCGAGGCGGCGGCTTATGGCGCGATTGCGGTGTTGACCGCGGTAGTGGCAGGATGGTTGGCGAGCCTGCCGTTTCGTGGCGTCTGATCCGAGAGCCGAGGCCCTGCACCATGTCGGAAAGCGCGCCATCGCGGGTGTTCCTCGTCGTCGTCGACGAGACGCCGGAGCATCGCATCGCGGTCCGCTATGCCGCCCGGCGTGCGGCGCATACCGGCGGTCGGCTCGCGATGCTTTATGTGATCGAGCCGACCGAGCTGCAGCATTTCCTCGCCATCGAGGAACTGGCGCGCGCCGAGCGGCGCGAGGCCGCCGAGGAACTCCTTCAGGGGCTGTGCGAAGATATCGTCCCGATCGCCGGCGCAATGCCGGTCGTCTATATTCGCGAGGGGCGGCGGCGCGACGAGCTGTTGGCGCTGATCGCCGAAGAGCCGACGATCTCGATCCTGGTGCTCGCCGCCGGCACCGGGGCCGAGGGACCGGGGCCGCTGGTCTCCTCTCTCGCCGGCAAGGCCGCGGCGCGCCTCAGGATCCCGATCACGATCGTCCCCGGTGGGCTCTCGATCGATCAGGTCGACGCCTTGAGCTGAGAGTCTGTGAATTTATCGGCGAGGCCGATGGATCGGCGCGACGCGTCTTTCGCGAGGCCCGCTCGAACATCGTCAGGGAGGATGCGCTCATGGGTAAGCTCGAGGGAAAAGTCGCCCTGGTAACCGGCTCGGGCCGCAATATCGGCCGCGCGACGGTGTTGAAGCTGGCCGGCGAAGGCGCGCATGTCGTCGTCAACGCGCGCACCAACCAGGCCGAGGCCGACGCCGTCGTGCGCGAAGCCCGCGCCCTCGGGGTCAAGGCGCTGGCCGTCATCGCCGACATGGCCAAGAGGGATCAGGTCGAGGCGATGGCGGCGCGGGCGCTCGCCGAGTTCGGCCGCATCGACATCCTGATCAACAATGCCGCGATCCGGCCGCACAAGCCCTTCACCGAGGTGACGGTAGAGGATTGGGAAGCCGTCAGGGGAGTGGTTCTCGACGGGGCGCTCTACCTCACCCGCGCCGTGATCGAGTCGATGGTCAAGAACCGGTACGGGCGGATCCTGTTCTTTACC
>JBGPTQ010000320.1:0-3572 GCA_041490725.1 Allostellaceae bacterium
GTCGCCGCCTATCCCGCCGGCGGCCGGCGCCAGCTGACGCTCAGCACCCACGGGGCCGGGAAGCGCAATGTGCGGGTCGGCTATGTCGTCGCGATGCCGCTGTGGAAGGCCTCCTACCGGTTGAGCCTGCCGCCCGATCCCAAGGCCGAGACCGCCCGCCTGCAGGGCTGGGCGGTCCTCGAGAATTTCAGCGGCCGGGCCTGGCAGGACGTCGAGCTGACCCTGCTCTCCGGCAATCCGGTGACGTTTCGCCAGGCGCTTTACGAAAGCTATTACGTGGCGCGCCCGACGGTGCCGGTCGAATCGGGCGGGCGTGTCCTGCCGCCCGCCGATACCGGCACCCTTGGCACCGTCGTCGCCGAATCTGCCGCCAAGGCAAGCCCACGCCGGGACGAGATGCTGCGGATGCAGCGCGGCCTGGCCGGCGCCGCCAATATGGCGATGCCGGCGCCCGCTGCGCCACCCCCGCCGCCGGCCCAGATCGAGGCCGCCGCCGCCGCCGAGGAGGCGACGCAGATCGCCTTCACCGCGCCCTACAAGGTGAGCGTCGCGGCCGGGCAGAGCCTTGTCCTGCCGCTGCTCGACCGCGAATTGCCGGCGCGGCGCGTCGACCTCTATCAGCCGTCGCTCGACCAGCGGCATCCGCTGGCATCGATCGAATTGACCAACAACAGCGACACCGGCCTGCCGCCCGGCGTCCTGACGCTCTATCAGCAGAACGCCGAGCGCGGCGCGCTCTATCTCGGCGACGCCCGGCTCGCCGCCTTGCCGGCGGGCGACAAGCGCCTCCTAAGCTATGCGGTCGACGGCAAGGTGACGATCGACCGCGAGAGCGGCGAACGCCGGCCCATCATCAAGGCGACGATCGGCGAGGGCGTGATGCGGGTCAACCGGGTGATCCGCTGGACGACGAGCTATCGGGTGAAGGCCGCGGCGCCGGCAGCGGTGCCACCGCATCTCCTCCTCGAACAGCGGCGGCGGCAGGGCGCCACCCTGACCTCGCCCGACCCGAAAACGGTGGAGCTGACCGCCGAGGCCTACCGCATCCCGCTGGCGCTCCCGGCCAAGGGCGACGGCGCCGTCACGGTCGTCGAGGAGCAGCCGATCGAGGAAACCATCCGGCTCCTCGATATCGACGACGTCAGGCTCGGGGCGCTCGTCGCATCGAGCGAGCTCGACCCGAAAGTGCGCCAGGCGTTCGGTACGCTGGCGGCGCGCCGGCAGGCGGTCGGGCATCAGCGCGCCGAGCTCGATCGTCTCAAGCAACAACGCACCCAAGTCGTCGATGACGAGAGCCGGCTGCGCAACAATCTCGCTGTGCTCGGCAGCGACCCGGCGTTGAAGAAGCGCCTGCTCGACAAGTTCAGCGAGACCGAAACCGCGATCGAAACGGTCTCCGCCGCGATCGCCAAAGCGTCGGACGATCTGGCCGCCGCCGAGCGCGACCTCGCCACCTATATCACCGGGCTGACAATTTGAATGAGCTGAGCTCGGCGACAGCCGTTCTGAATACAGCTAGGATGAGCAGGAAGGAGGCCGATCGATGCGCTACACAGTCGTTCTTGAACAAGAAAGCGACGGCGGATACGTCGTCAGCGTTCCGGCTCTCCCCGGCTGCGTGAGCCAAGGCAATACGCGAGCCGAGGCTTTGGCGAATATCCGCGAGGCAATTGGGCTGTACATCGAGGATTGTCGCGACGCCGGCGACGCGATTCCCACCGAAGCCGGAAAGGAATTTGTCGAGATCGAAGCGGCCTGATCGAATATTAAACGCGCGCGGCTGGCACCGTGCCCACGCTACGAACCCAATTGTCTGGTCGGGAAGTCCGTACCGCTTTGGAACGCGCTGGCTTTGTTTTTCGTCGCCAGAAGGGTAGCCACATGGTTCTCCGCCCGGACGAGCCGTACGCGCGTGTGGTTATTCCCGACCACAAGGAGGTCCGGCAAGGCACTCTTCGGCGTATCATCGCCGATGCCGACTTGACCGTGGAGGAGTTCGTCCGGCTTCTGGATCGGTAGGCCTGTTCGCAGCGAGCGGTTGCAGCCAAATGTGACCCAGGCGATCACCCTCAAAGCTCCGATAAATCGGCCTACCGCAGCTTCGGCAGCGCGTCGGCCGGCGGGAACGGGCTGAAATTGAGCGGGTTGTCGCTCTCGATGCGCTCGCGATCAGGCATTTGCGCGGCGTCCCAGCCGCCGCCCAGCGCCTGGATCAGCGCGACGCTGGCGACAAGCCGGCTCTGGCGCACGGTGAGCGCCGCCTCGGCATTGGTGAGCGCCGCCGTCTGGGCGACGACGACAGCGGTATAGGCGACCGTGCCGGCCTTGTACTGGTTGCCGATGATGCGCTCGGCCTCGCGCGACGAAGCGACCGCGATATCCTCGGCCGCCGCCTGCTCGGCCAGGATGCGCAATCCAGACAGCTCGTCCTCGACCTGCTGAAACCCGGTCAGCACGGCCTGCCGGTAATCGGCGACCGTCGCATCGAAGGCGGCGCGGTCCTGTTCGACCAGGGCGTGGCGGGCGCCGGCGTCGAAAATCGTCTCGACCAGAGTCGAGCCGAACGACCAGATCCGGCTCGACGCCGACAGTAATTTGGCGAGCGTTGCCGCGGCGCTGCCCGCATCGGCCGACAGCGTGACCGCCGGAAAGAACGCCGCTTCGGCGACGCCGATCTGCGCATTGGCGGCGGCCATCCGCCGTTCGGCCGAGGCGATGTCGGGCCGCCGTTCGAGCAGAGCCGAGGGCAGCTCCGGCGGAATGCGGGGCAGGGCTGGCAAACTCGCGACGGCAGCGATGGTCAGCTCGGCGGGAGGTTTGCCGATCAGCACGGCGATCGCGTGTTCGAGCTGCGCGCGCAGCACGCCCGTGGCGATCGCCTGGGCCCTTGTGCTTTCGAGCTGGGTGCGGGCCTGCGCCACATCAGAAGCCGCGGCAATCCCGGCATCGTATTGGTTCTGGCTGATGCGCAGCGACTCGCTGTAGGCCTTGACCGCCGCGTCGAGCAGCCGTTTCAGCTCGTCGGCCACCCGCAGCTGCATATAATCGCTGGCGAGCTGACCCTGCGCGGCCAGCCGCGCATTGGCGACATCGCTGGCATCGGCTTGCGCGGTGGCGACGTCGCCTTCGACGGTGCGGCGCACCTTGCCCCACAGATCGGGGATCCAGCTCGCCGAGCCGGTAGTGCTGAAGAAGTTGGCGATGGTGCCGGAGCCGCCCCGCCCTGTGCTGGTGCCCGCGCTGGCACCGCCCCCTCCCCCACCACCGCTTCCGCGCGAGCGCGTCGCCGCGGCGTTGATCTGGGCGGTTGGGAAAAACCCGGCGCGGGCCTGCGCGACGATCGCCTCGGCCTGGCGGAACGTGGCCTCGGCCGCTTTGAGGTTCTGGTTCGAAATGGCGATCTGCCGTTCGAGGCCGTCGAGCACCGGATCGTGGTAGATCGACCACCAGGCGCCGCGGTCGATCGCGTCCGAAGGCCGCGCCACCTGCCAGTTGGCCTCCATTTTGGGGGCCTCCTTGTAGGCGGCCGGTACCGCCGCCGCGGGGCGCTGATAGTCCGGCCCGACGGTGCA
>JBGPTQ010000321.1:0-3572 GCA_041490725.1 Allostellaceae bacterium
CTGGTGCCTGCTCAATCGCGAGCACGGCAACAAGCCGCTCGCCGAAGTGCTCGAACCGGCGGTCCAGGCCGCGGAGGACGGCTATGTCGTGACCCCGCGGGTCGCGCATGACTGGGCGCGCGCGGTCGGGAAGCTGCAGGATCCGATCACCGCCAAAATCATGCTGCGCGACGGGAAGCCGCCCCAGGCCGGCGACACGATGCGCAACCCCGCGCTCGCCCGGACCTTGCGCCGGATCGGCCGCGAGGGACGCGAGGCGTTCTACGAAGGCGCCGTCGCGCGCGACATCGTCAATCGTCTCAAGGAATTGGGCGGGCTGCACGAGGAAGCGGATTTTGCCGCCCAGCGCTCGAGCTGGGTCGAGCCGATCCATGCCTCCTATCGCGGCTACGACGTCTATGAGTGTCCGCCGGCCAATCAGGGACTGACCGCGCTGATGATTTTGAAGACGCTCGAGGGTTATGCCCTCGGCGGCGACGCGTTCAGCGAGGCGGACCGGCTGCACCTGATCGCCGAGGCGACCAAGGCCGCCCTCCAGGTGCGCGACACAAAGATCGGCGACCCGGATTTCGTCCCGGTCGATGTCGAGGGATACCTGTCCGAGGCCTGGGCCGAGCGGACCCGCCGCGACATCCGCCTCGACCGCGCGCTGCCGCCCCGGCATTGGGAGGGGGTCGAGCACACGGACACGATCTACCTGTGCGTCGTCGATCGCGACGGCAATGCGGTGTCGTTCATCAACTCGCTGTTCTCGGCGTTCGGCACCGGCATCATGGCGCCGGAAAGCGGCGTCATCCTGCACAATCGCGGCAGCGGGTTCCGCACCATCCCGGGCCACCCCAACGCGATCGCGCCGAGGAAGCGCCCGTTCCACACGCTGATCCCGGGGATGCTGGTAAAGGACGGGCGCACGGTGATGCCGTTCGGCGTGATGGGCGGGCAGTACCAGGCGGTCGGGCACGCGAGTTTTCTGCATCGCCTGCTCGATCTCGGCATGGACCCCCAGCAGGCGGCCGAGGCGCCGCGAGTCTTCGCCTATCAGGGCGTACTGCAGGTCGAGCATTTCGTGCCTGAGCCGATCAGAGCCGACCTCGCCCGGCGCGGCCACGAGATCCAAATGCTCGAGGTGCCGATCGGCGGCTGTCAGGCGATCTGGATCGACTGGGAACGCGGCGTCCTGATCGGCGGCTCCGAGCCGCGCAAGGACGGCCTGGCGCTGGGGTATTAAAACGCCCAAAAACCCTCCTCCCCCACCGGCCGCGATCACGGTCGATCCCCCCTCGCCCGCCCCCTCCCTGACCCTCCCCCGTTTGCGGGGGGGCGAAGGGTGGGGGCAAGTGCGGGAGAGGGATTTGGCCGCTGCTTCAACTGGTAGCTCGCCACTCGCCACCCGCTCCAAAGAGCCCCCTCGCCCCCCGAAGGGGGGAGAGGGTTGGGGTGAGGGGGGCAGCCATGTCTCGGGCGTCGCCGAAATCGGTTTCGCCGTCCGCGACGGCGCGACGCGCCTCTCGCATCTCTACCAGCACGACCCGATGCGAGTGCTGTTCCCGGCTCCCGAGGCGGGCGATGCCAGCCTCGCGGTGCTGGTCACCACCTCGGGCGGGCTGGTGGCCGGCGACCGCATCAGGGTCGCCATTCGTCTCGACGCCGGTGCCGTCGCCCATGTGACCGCCTCGGCTGCGGAAAAGATCTACCGCTCGACCGGCGCGACGACCGCGATCGCGCAGGATTTTTCGGTCGGCAGCGCTGGCTGGCTCGAATACCTGCCGCCCGAGACGATCCTCTTCGACGGCGCGCGGCTGCGCCGCCATACCGCAATTGCGCTGGCGCCGGGCGCCGGGTTCCTCGGCGGCGGCATCCTGGTTTTCGGCCGGCGCGCGCGCGGCGAATGCTTCACCCATGGCTTACTGCACGAAGATTGGCGCGTGAGCCGCGACGGCGCGCTGGTCTGGGGCGACGCGCTGCATCTGGATAGCGATAACGGGGGCGACATCGCCGCGCTGATCGCCGACCCGGCCTGTTTCGATCGCGCGGCAGCCTGCGCCACGCTGATCCTGGCGCCGCGCGAGGGCAATCCGCAGGGGCTGGTCGAGGGCGCCCGCACCGTCCAGCAGCAATCGCTGTCACAAGGGCTGCGCGCCGGGGTCACCGCGGTCGGCGGGCTCCTCGTCGCGCGCTGGCTCGGCCCCGACCCGCAGGCAATGCGCCGCGCCTTTGCCGATCTCGCTTGCCATTTGCGCGAGGCCGCGATGGGATTGCCGGCGCATCTGCCGCGGCTGTGGCATGTTTGAGGCGCCGCCGATCAGGCTGCCCGCAACACCTTTCGCACGGTATCCGGTGCCCGGTCGATCACCAGCAGATAGGCGCGGCTCGGGCCCTCAGGCTGGCGCTTGCCCTGTTCCCAATGCCGCAGCGTATTGACGCTAAAGCCGAATTCCCCGGCGAACTCCTGTTGCGTCATGCCGAGCTTGGTCCGGATCGCCCGCACATCGATCCGCCGTGGCACGTGAACGCGATACTTGCTCTCGTCCACATCACCGGCAGCATAGGCTACGGCTTCTTCGAGGCCCCGCAGGATGCTCTTGGCGACTGTGCTGCTCATACCTTTCGCCTTCCATAGTTCTCAACAAGAAGCCTTGTAAGCCGACGAAAATCGTTGCGCGCCGCCTGACTGATGTCCTCCTGCACGTTCTTCGCGAACGCGGTCAGGAGGAACAGCGGCAGGTCGGCGTTGTGGTAGAAATAAATCACCCGCGCTCCGCCCCGTTTGCCGCGCCCGGCAAGTCCCCAACGCACCTTGCGAACTCCGCCCGTTGCTGGGATCAGCTCACCCGCCGTAGGGTTGTGCGCCAGATAGTCGACCAGGACGATCCTTTCCTCCTCATTCAGCATCTTGCGCGTTGCGGAGAGGAACTCGGGCGTCTCGACAATGCTGACCGGAGCTGCTCTGGGCATGCCGACACATAGTCCATTGGATCAGTCGCTTCAACCGCTATGGCCCTGGCCAAGCGCCGCTGCGCCGCGCCTTTGGCGATCTCGCTTGCCATTTGCGCGCGGCCGCGATGGGATTGCCGGCGCATCTGCCGCGTCTGTGGCATGTTTGAGGCGCCGTCGGCGCGGCACGGCCAAACGAGGGAGGATAGCGCGCGATGAACCTGACCCCGCGCGAGAAGGACAAGCTGCTCGTCGCGGTCGCGGCGATGGTCGCGACCCGCCGTCTCGCACGCGGAATCCGCCTCAACTATCCCGAGGCGGTCGCATTGATCACCGATTACGTGCTGGAAGGCGCGCGCGACGGGAAAACCGTCGCCGAACTGATGCGCGACGGCGCCACGGTGCTAAGCCGCGCGCAGGTCATGGAGGGGGTGGCCGAGATGATCCATAGCGTCCAGGTCGAGGCAACCTTCCCCGACGGCACCAAGCTCGTCACCGTGCATGAGCCGATACGGTGAGGCATGTTCCGGTTTGTCGGAAACGGGTGCTGCATCACGAGAATGCGTCCTTCGAGACGGCGCTTCGCACCTCCTCAGGATGACGGTAAGGCTATGATGGCATTAAGAAAGAACGTCATC
>JBGPTQ010000322.1:0-3567 GCA_041490725.1 Allostellaceae bacterium
AGATGCCGGATGCGGCCTCGACCTCGCGCGCAAAATCGGGCCACAGGTGTTGGCTTTCGAGCGCGACCGGCAGCAGCAGCTCCTCGCCCGGCTCGGTCTCGACCGCGGCCGCGAGCATGCCGGCCGCCGCCCAGCTGGCGCCATGCCCAGCCTCGCCGCGGTCGTACACCGTCACCGCGCAGCCGGCCTGAACGAGGCGCCAGGCGATGCCAAGGCCGATGACGCCGGCCCCGACGACGATCGTCTTCGGCCGCGTTGTTGAAACACCAAAGGACGCGCTAATGACGGACTCCCTTCACCGGGCATGCCCGGCCAGGTTCAGTGGGTGTGATCTCAGCTCCTGGCCGTACGGGCAACCCCGCACCGCCGGGCAGCACCCCAGCCTCTCGCTAATTTCAAGCCGAGCCCCGTGGCGATGCAAGGGTTTTCTGCAAGATCGGCGGTAGCGCCGCAGGCCGCTTCAGCGCAGCGCTGTCGCGGGCGGGTGCGCTTAACGTTTTGGTGAGGGATCGTCACCTATTCTGTCGACACGCGCGCTTTGTTGCGTGTCGCCCGCAAGGGCATCCTCCCCTCGCCTTGAGGCCGCCAAATGGCGGCCTCTTTTTTGCGTTTAGCTTCGCTGCAGCTCCGGCTCGCTTGCCGAATTCGATCGCAGAGCCCGCGCACTTCCTCAATAAATATGCTTAGCCGAAATCAGCAGCCGGGTGATGATGCACACAGCGCCGGAAGCGCCGCTGCCGACGAGGTGATCGGATGAGACGCCGCGAGCTGATGTTCCTGCTGGGCGGCGCGATGGCGGCGGCGTGGCCGCTCGCCGGCCGCGCGCAGCAGAAGGCGATGCCGGTGATCGGTTACCTCGGCGCCTCGGCACGCGACACGTCCGCGCCATTGGTGGCCGCGTTCCGCCAGGGACTGAGCGACGCCGGCTACGTCGAGGGCAAAAATCTGGCGATCGAATACCGCTGGGCCGAGAGCCGCTATGACCGGCTGCCCGCATTGGTCGCCGACCTCGTCGCCCGTAAGGTCGACGTGATCGTTGTAACCGGCACCCCGCTTGCGGCACTGGCAGCGAAAGGCGCGACCTCGACAATCCCGATCGTCTTCACCGGCATCAGCGACGCGGTCGGGAGCGGCCTCGTCGCCAGTCTCGCCCATCCGGGCGGCAACCTCACCGGCATCAGCCTGCTTAACGTCGAGCTGACGCCCAAACGGCTCGAGCTCTTATCCGAGCTGGTTCCCCAGGCCCGGGTGATCGCCCTCCTCGTGAACCCGAACAATCCGCAGACCGCGGGCGGCATCAGAGACGCGCAGCAGGCGGCGCGCACCAAGGGGGTGCAGCTCCCTATCCTGATGGCCGGCACCGAAGGCGAGATCGACGCCGCCTTTGCAACCCTCGCCCAGCTGCAAGCCGGCGCGCTCCTCATCGGCCCCGATCCGTTCTTCACCAACCAGCGCGAGCAGCTCGTGGCGCTGGCATCACGCCATGCCATTCCGGCGATCTATTGGTTGCGCGAGTACGCCGCTTCCGGCGGCCTGATCAGCTATGGAAGCAGTCTCACGGGTGCTTTTCGCGAAGCTGGCAGCTACATCGACAAGATCCTCAAGGGCGCCAAGCCGGCCGACCTGCCGGTCCAGCAGCCGACCAAATTCGAGCTGGTGATCAACCTCAAGACCGCCAAGGCGCTCGGCCTGACCGTGCCGCAAGCGCTGCTCGCCCGCGCCGACGAGGTGATCGAGTAAAGCGCCACTTGCACCGGCGGCAAATTGACATCCGCCCCGTGCCGGCACTATCACCGCTGTGACTGCGCAGGAGCCGCTGATGGCCAACAAGGTCTACCCCGATGCCGAGACGGCGCTCGCCGGGCTGCTGCATGACGGGATGATGATCATGGCCGGCGGCTTCGGGCTGTGCGGCATCCCGGAAAAGCTGATCCTCGCGGTCCGCGATTCGGGGGTCAAAGGGCTTACGGTCGTCTCGAACAATGCCGGGATCGACGGCGCGGGCCTGGGGCTCCTCCTCGAAACCCGGCAGATCGCTAAGATGATCTCGTCCTATGTCGGCGAGAACAAGCTCTTCGCCGATCTCTACCTCAAGGGCGAGCTCGAGCTCGAATTCAACCCGCAGGGCACGCTGGCCGAGCGCATCCGCGCCGGCGGCGCCGGCATCCCCGCGTTTTTCACCAAGACCGGGGTCGGGACCCTGGTCGCCGAGGGCAAGGAGCTGCGCGAATTCGCCGGCGAAACCTATCTGATGGAACAGGGCCTGGTCGCCGATATCGCCATCGTTCATGCGTGGAAAGGCGACCCTGAGGGCAACCTCGTCTATCGCAAGACCGCGCGCAACTTCAATCCCGTCATGGCGACCGCTGGCAAGGTGACCGTCGCGGAAGTCGAGCATCTGGTCGAGCCCGGCGAGATCGATCCCGATGCCATCCACACGCCCGGCATTTTCGTGCAGCGCATCGTGCACTACCCCGCTTACGAGAAGCGCATCGAGCAGCGCACGGTCCGCAAGCGCGCGGTCTGAGGAAAGGAGCCTGCCGACATGCCCTGGTCACGCGACGACATGGCGCGGCGCGCCGCCGCCGAGCTGAAAGACGGCTTCTACGTCAATCTCGGGATCGGGATTCCGACGCTGGTGTCGAACTTCATCCCGCCCGGCATCACCGTACAGCTGCAAAGCGAGAACGGCATGATGGGGATGGGCCCCTTCCCGTTTGAGGGAGAGGAGGACCCCGATCTGATCAACGCCGGCAAGCAGACCGTCACCGAATTGCCGACCACGAGCTTTTTCGACAGCGCGCAATCCTTCGGGATGATCCGCGGCGGCCATATCGACCTGTCGATCCTCGGCGCGATGCAGGTCGCCGAGAATGGCGATCTGGCCAACTGGATGATCCCCGGGCGCATGGTCAAGGGCATGGGCGGCGCGATGGATCTGGTCGCCGGGGTGAAGCGGGTCGTCGTCTTGATGGAGCACACCGCCAAGGGCGAGGCGAAGCTCCTGCACCGCTGCACCCTGCCGCTGACCGGCGCCGCGGTGGTCGACGTCGTGATCACCGATCTCGCCGTGTTTACGATCGACAGGAAGGGCGGCGGGATGGAGCTGATCGAGATCGCACCCGATGTGACGCTCGACGAGGTCAGGCGCCAGACCGAGGCCGCGTTCCGGGTGCGGCCCGGGGTAGCGTGAGCTGATCGGTCGGGAAGCGCCGTCCCGAAACGCCACGAGCCGGCGTGAGCCGGCTCGTATGCTAGAGGGAAGGTGCTTGCGCAAACGCTCCGGAGAAGGTGCTGCGGCGACTCTGAGAAAGGTTCTTGCCCGCCACGGAGCGCGACAATCTGTTACATACGATCATAATCCGTCAAGAGTTGAATCGATGCGCGTCCGCCAGGCGATCCGTGATCTTGCCGTCTCCCGCATCGCCGAGATTTCCGCGCTCGGCATGGGCGACCCGGCGGTCATCCCGCTGTGGTACGGCGAAGGCGATCTGCCGACCCCCGATTTCATCGGCGCGGCGGCGGCGGCGGCGCTCGCGGCCGGGCATACCTTTTACACCTACAAGG
>JBGPTQ010000323.1:0-3565 GCA_041490725.1 Allostellaceae bacterium
GATGAGCGGCGGCAACCCGAGATACGTGGCGCTCTACCATCTCGCATCGCCGGGGGTGGTCGACACACCGGAATGGAAGCGGGCGAGCGAGTCGACGCCGATGCCGCCGCACGTGCGCGACCAGATCACCAACCGGCTGCGCCTGGTCTGCCGGAACTACGTGCGCGCGTAGGTTCGCCTCGATCCGCCGCGCTGGCTATTCGGCGGCGAGGGCCGGCTGCTCCGCAGCGATCAGGCGCTCGACCATGCGGCGCATGTGCATCCGGTTGGCGTCCGAGGCGATGTCGACGAGCCCCGTTTCGCCAAACTCGTCGAGCCGGGCCTGCTGCGCCTCGACCATGACCCGGTCCTCGACAAAGGTCGGCGCGATTTCCCCGAAAAGCTGCTCGGTCGCCTCGGGCTCGTTCTGCCGGTAGCCGTTGGCCACCGACCAGAAATAAAAGCAGCTGGTTTCGGTCTCCGGGGTCAGCCCGTGAAACAGCCGGATCTGAAACCTGAAGTCGCGCTTTGGATCGGCATATTCGGTGCCGGCATCGGTCGCGCCGGTCCATTGCAGGATGCTGCTCGGCGCGACGAACTCGAATTCCTGAACGCGGTCGACACGGCCCTTGAAGCCGGCCGCCTTGACGTAGCTCGGCGGCGGCACCGAGTTCTTCATCCATCGCGTGAACTTTAGGCCGGTAGGCGTCCGCTGCGTCTTCATCTCGGCATCGACATGCGCGCCCGGATTGCCGCCGACGGTCTTGGCGTGCAGATAGCCGAGATGCGTCAGGTCCATCAGATTGTCGACCATCAGCATGTAATTGCCCTTGATCGGATAGACGTCGTGCTTGTTGGGCCACTGCCCCTTATCGTTGTGATACGGAAAATCGACGATTTGGGCGGGGTCGGCGAGCGCGGGATCGCCCATCCAGACCCACACCAGCTGGTCCTTCTCGACGACGGGATAGAAGCGCACCCGGGCGTCTTCGGGGACGAGGCGTTGCCCGGGGATGTTGACGCAACGACCCGAACCGTCGAACACCAGGCCGTGATAGCCGCATTGGATGCCGGCATCGACCACGGTTCCCCGATGCAGCGGCGCGGCGCGGTGGCAACAGCGATCGGCGAGCACGCCGACTTTGCCGGTTCCGTCGCGGAACAGGACGACGGGGTCGTTGCAGATCCGGCGGGCGAGCGGCTCGGCGCCGATCTCA
Source organism: Allostellaceae bacterium (assembly GCA_041490725.1). GTDB lineage: Bacteria > Pseudomonadota > Alphaproteobacteria > ATCC43930 > CGMCC-115725 > DATARH01. The sequence continues at coordinate 1,197 of JBGPTQ010000323.1, forward strand.
TCGGCCCAGGCGGCGATGTACCAGGCATTACGCAGCAGCATCGGGGGCTCCTTCTCGGCGAGGGCGACGAATCCTTGGTGATGATAAGGCGCCGCCTCGGCCGGGAAAAGCGCTCGATTGTCAACTCGCGGTTGGGTCGAAATCATCCCCGTCGGTGCATCTGCAAAGAATCAGCAGCAAATCTCTCGCGCACAGGTTTTGTATGGATCGGTTGAGCACGGCAAAGCCCATGATTTTCCTCGATAAATTCGCGTCGGCGGGTTTGGCGTTGCTCGGACCCGCCCGGCGCTTTGCAGCACATCAGCAGCAGATTTTCGCTTGAGGCTCGGTGCAGCACGATCGCACGGCGTGGTTGCGGTTGTGAAGATTGCGTGACGGACATCCGTGCCTCCAGAACGCGCTCAGTGGGCGCGCCTCTAATTGTTGAGGGGGAAACATGGCATACAATTATGGCAATTTTAGTGTCGCTCTTCTGGCAACGACCGCAGAGCGGCAGGTCCTTTCGAGACGCAAGCTGCGCGGTCTCTTCAGGATGAGGTTTTTCTTCCCCATCCGCCACCCGGTTCAGCCTGGCCGCGCCTCGTCGTGCAGCAGCTCGAGGGCGAGCACCAGCGCGGCGTTGCGGATTTCGGTACGGTCGCCGGGGAAGATGCGGCGCTCGACGCGGGCGGCGCCGTCCTTGCGGGCGACGCCGAGGTAAACCAGCCCGACCGGCTTTTGCGGGGTGCCGCCGCCGGGGCCGGCGACGCCGGTGATCGATACCGCGAGATCGATCGGCGCTCGGGCAACCGCGCCGCGCGCCATCGATGCGGCGGTTTGGGCGCTGACCGCGCCGTGCGCCGCGATGGTGTCGGCCGACACGCCGAGCAGCTCCATCTTGGCTTCGTTCGAATAGGTCACGAAGCCGCGCTCGACCACGTCGGACGAACCGGCGATCGCGGTCAGCGCTGCCGCGACGAGCCCGCCGGTGCAGGATTCGGCCGTGGCGAGGTGCCAGTTGCGCGCCCGGCACGCGGCCAGAACCTGCTCGGCGAGCGCGAGGGTTTCAGGGTCGAACACCGAACACTCCTTCGCCGATCAACAGCAGTAAGAGAGCGTAGAGCGCCGCCGCGACATCGTCGAGCATGATGCCGAGCCCGCCTTCGATCCGACGCTCGATGGCGCGCGCCGGCCATGGCTTCGTAATGTCGAAAACCCGGAACAACACGAAGGCAGCCAGATAGGCGCGCCAATCGAGCGGCGCCGCGACCAGCACCAGAAATTGTGCCGCCACCTCGTCGACGACGATAAAGCCGGGGTCCTGGTGCCCGCTGGCGCGCGCGAGCGCCGCCGATGCCCAGCACCCCAGGGCGAAGACGAGAATGGCGGCGGCGGCGAGGGCCGCCCGGCCGGCGAGAGCGCTGATCGCCCAGGCGCAGGGCAGGGCGGCGAGCGACCCCCAGCTCCCCGGTGCCCATGGCAAGAGCCCGGCGCCGAACCAGGTCGCCACCAGCACCGCCGGGTGATGGACGGGCAGGCCGAGACGCGGTGCGGTCATCCACGGACGCTCATTGAATTGTCATCCCGGCGAAGGCCGGGACCCACTTTTCAGCAATTTCGCAAGTGGATGAATGGGTCCCGGCCTTCGCCAGGCCTTCGCCGGGATGACAAATTTGTTGTGGTCAGGAATCAGAGCAGGACCTTGGAAGCGCCGCACTATAGCGGCAGCCGGACGGTCGCGACCGCTTGCGCGGCGATGCCTTCGCCGCGGCCGGTGAAGCCGAGCCCTTCGGTCGTTGTCGCCTTGATGCTGACCCGCGCGGGCGAAATCCCGAGAATGGCGGCGATTCGTTCGATCATCCGCGCGCGGTGCGGCGCGATTTTCGGGCGCTCGCAGATCACCGTGACGTCGACGCCGGCGATATCGCCGCCTTTTCCCCGCACCAGCGCGGCCGCGTGGGCGAGGAACTGGTCCGACCCGGCAGCGCGCCATTGCGGATCGCTGGGCGGAAAATGCATGCCGATATCGCCGGCGCCGATCGCGCCCAAGAGCGCGTCGGTCAGCGCGTGCAAGCCGACATCCGCATCGGAATGGCCGACGAGGCTCGATTCATGCGGGATCGCGATGCCGCAGATCAGGATTTGGTCGCCGGGCCCGAAGCCATGGACATCGAAACCCTGGCCGACCCGAACATCGCCCAGCCGCGCCGCGAGCAGCCGCTCGGCCGCGGCGAGGTCTTGTGCCGTGGTCACCTTCAGGTTCTCCTCGCTCCCGGGGACCACGACCGGCATCATCCCGGCGGCCTCGGCGACCGCGGAATCGTCGGTCAGCACATGCCCTGTTCGCCCTTTGGCGGCGGCCCGGTGCGCCGCGAGAATCGCCTTGAAGC
>JBGPTQ010000324.1:0-3559 GCA_041490725.1 Allostellaceae bacterium
CCTCATTCTGAGGAGCGCCCCTCGGGGGCGCGTCTCGAAGGACGCACCGCGCCCGTGCAGCCGCTTCCAGCCATCGGCCTCGCCCGGATCTTCGCGGCGGTTCTGCGGCTCGGCAGCACCAGCTTCGGCGGCGGCACGGCCGGGTGGCTCCATCGCGAGCTGGTGCTGAAGCGCCGCTGGATCGACGATGCGACCTTCCTGTCGGATTTCGCTCTCGGTCAGGCCATCCCCGGCTCCAACGGGGTCAAGCTGACCGTGCAGATCGGCCAGCGGCTGCACGGCGCCGCCGGCGCGGCGGTCGCCCTCCTTGGTCTGCTGGCGGCCCCGTTCGCGATCGTGCTTGCGATCGGCGCCGCTTATGCCGAGTTCGGCGAGCACCGGATTCTGCATCAGATGCTCGATGGGGTGGCGGCCGCGGTCATCGGGCTGACCTTCGCCACCGGGCTGCGCAGCATCGCGCAGGGCACGCCCGGCCCGGCGGGGGTCGCGATCGCCGCCGCGACGGTGCTCGGCGTCGGGGTTCTGCGCTGGCCGATGCTTCCGGTAATCGCCGTGCTCGCGCCGCTCAGCATCGGGCTGGCGCTGATCGAACCGCGCCGCCGCTGACATGCACGAGGGATCAGGCGGCAGCATCTTCGCGCTCGCCATCGTTTTCGCGCCGCTGTCGCTCTTGTCGTTCGGCGGCGGCAATGCGGTCTTGGCCGATATCGCGCAGCAATCGATCGCCGTTCATCACTGGACCAGCGAGCGCGAATTCGCCGATCTGTTCGCCCTGTCGCGCGCGGCACCGGGGCCCGGCTCGATGCTGGCGACGCTGATCGGCTGGAAGGTCGCCGGGATCCCGGGCGCGCTGGCCGCGACGACCGCCTTCTACCTGCCCTCGGCGCTGCTCGTCTTCGGCGCGGCTCGGGTATGGGGGCGCTGGCGCGGCTCGCTGTGGCATGAAGCGATCGAGCGCGGTCTCGCCCCGATCGCGGCCGGCCTCTTTCTGTCCGGCGGGATCGTCGTCTTGCGCGCCTCGCCTTCCGGATGGCCGGTATGGGCGGCGGCGATCGTCACGACGGCGGCGCTCATACGCTGGCCCCGCCTTCACCCGGTGCCATTGCTGCTCGCTGGCGCCGCGCTGTTCGGCCTGGTGGCGGTGGGGTAGCGGGGTCGGGCATGAAAACGCCGGTTACGCTCGCCCCCGAGAAGCTCGATTTCGCCCGGCTGATCCGCGCCGGCGACACGATCGGCTGGGCGCAGGCGACGGCCGAGCCGGTCTTCCTGACCCGTCTGCTCGATAGCCAAGCGCCGCGCTGCCCGCCCTTTCGTCTGTTCTTTGCCCTGACCTTTGCCAGCGATTTCGCCGCCGATCATCCTAACGTGACGGTAACCGCGTTCGGCGGCGGAGGCGCAGGAAGGCGGTTTTTCGCTGGCAACGCCGGCAACATCATCCCGGCCAACATCTCGGCCTTGTGCGATCTGATCGCCGGCGGCCATCCGCGCATCGATGTCGTGCTGCTGCAAGCGAGCGGCCCCGATATAGCCGGAAATTACAATGTCGGAATCGGCATCGAATGCCTGCGCGAGGCGATCGCCGGGGCGCGGCTGGTGATCGCCCAGCTCAACCCGGCATTGCCGTGGACCGCGGGCGACACGCTGATCGAAGAGGGGCTGATCGATATCCTGGTTCCTGCCAGCCACCCTGTGCTCGAACTGCCGGCGCGCAGGATCGGCCCGGTCGAGCGCGCGATCGCCCAGCATGTCGCAAGCCTGGTGCCCGACCGCGCGACGATCGAGCTCGGCATCGGCCTCATTCCCGAGGCGGTGACCGCGGCGCTCGGGAAAAAACGCGGCCTCGGCGTCCATTCCGGGGCGATCGGCGACGGGGTCGCCGATCTGATGGAGTCGGGAATCATCGACAACCGCCACAAGGAGATCGATGCCGGAATCACCGTCACGGTGATGCTGATGGGGACGCGCCGTCTCTATGCCTTCGCCGACCGCAACCCGCAGATCGAGATCCGCTCGCCGCGCTACACCCACGATGCGCTGGTGCTCGGCAATTTTCGCCGCTTTATCGCGATCAACTCGGCGCTCGAAATCGACCTCACCGGCCAGGTCAACGCCGAGACGGCGCAGGGCCGCCATATCGGCCTCACTGGCGGCCAAATGGATTTCGTGCGTGCCGCCAACCGCGCCCCCGAGGGGTGCTCGGTCATCGCCCTGCCGTCGACGAGCCGCGACCGAGAGCACTCGCGCATCGTCGCCCGGCTCGCCGACGGGGTGGTCACGACCCCGCGGGCCGACGCAGATTGCATCGTCACCGAGCACGGCATCGCCGAACTCAAGGGCCGCACCCTCGGCGAGCGCGCCCGCTCCCTGATCGCAATCGCCGACCCCGCGTTCCGCGCCGAGTTGATGCGGGCGAGCGAGCGGCTGGTATAGCGGCAGCGAGTCGTAGAGTCGTAGGATGGGCTGAGCATCGCGAAGCCCATCTTGCCTCGCCGGGTGACGATGGGTTTCGCTGGGCTCAACCCATCCTACGGATCGAATTTATCGCCGGCGCCGCGCCCGCAGCCGACGCACGGGTCGGGCAAGCACCGGCACGATGCCCGACGGGGGGTCGGGCGCGGCCGGGGCGGGCAGCAGGCCGGCGGCAAGGACCCGCCGCTCGTCGTCGAGCGCGGCGATACGGTACTGCAGCGCGCCCGCCTCGTCGAACTTGAAGGCCGACATCGCCAGATCGTGCTGCGCCTGGAGCCGGGCCAGCTCGCCTTCAACCGTGGCAAGACGCGTGCGCTGCGCCGCGAATTTGTCCACGGCAGGTCACACCTCCAGCACGATCTTGCCGGCATGGCGGCGCGACAGCAGCGCCTGCATCGCCGCGCCGGCCTCCGCCAAGGGGAAGGTCTGGGCGACGACCGGCTTCAGCCGCCCGGCCTCCCACCAGCGCAGCATCTCGGCAAGGCCGTCAGTAATGAGCCCCGGATTGCGCTCCCACTGCGCGCCCCACACCACGCCGACGATCGAGATGCCCTTGACCAGGATCAAATTGCCCGGCACCGACTGGATCCGCCCCGAGGCGAAGCCGACGATCAGCATGCGCGCCCCGAAATTAACCGCGCGCAGGGCCTGATCGAAGGCATCGCCGCCGACCGGATCGAAGACGACGTCGGCGCCGAGCCCGCCGGTCAGTTCGCGCACCCGGTCGCGGATGCTCTCGCTGCGGTAATCGATCAGCTCGTCGGCGCCGTGCTGGCGCGCGACCGCGAGCTTTTCCGGGCTGCCGGCGGCGGCGATCACGCGGGCGCCGAGCTCCTTGCCGATCTCGACCGCGCTGAGCCCGACCCCGCCGGCGGCGCCAAGCACGAGCAAGGTCTCGCCACGCTGCAACTGGCCACGATGGGTCAGCGCGAAATGCGCGGTGCCGTAGGCGACCGGAAAGGCGGCGGCGGTGCGGTAATCCATGCTGTCGGGGATCGGCACCACGGCTGCGGCATTGATAGCGGCTTCCTCGGCATAAGCGCCGCCGGAACGAAAATACGCGAACGCCCGCTGTCCGGGGCGCAGCTGC
>JBGPTQ010000325.1:0-3555 GCA_041490725.1 Allostellaceae bacterium
CAATTCGGCCTGGCTCGCCGCGCCGGCGGCGATCGACTATGTCGATGGGTTTGGCGCCGAGGCGATGCGGGCCCATAACGCCGTGCTCGCGCGGGACGCCGGGGCGATGCTGATCGAAGCTTGGGACAGCGAGGCGGCGGCCGCCCCGGAATTCCTCGCGTCGATGGTCTCGTTGAGGCTGCCTGGGGGCGCCGGCGGGGATCGCGACGCGGCCCGCCTTCTCGCCGCCCATCTGAGCGACTGGCACGGCATCACTGCCGCGGTGATTGTGCTCGACGGCGGGTTATGGATCCGCGTTTCGGCGCAAATCTACAACGAGATCGGCGACTACCAGCGCCTCGCCGCAATTGGCAAGACTCTCGGCGGCAAGACTCTCGCCCGCTAGACGCCCACCTTCGCGGCCAGCAGCAATCCGAGCGGCAGAGCGACCATCAGGACCGTGACGAGAACGGCGAACACGCGCTCGGCGCGGCTCCATTTCTTCCAGTCGGCAACCCAATCATCCATCGACCATACCCTCTGCGGCCACTTTGCCGCCCTCTGCCGGCTATTTTATGGCAACGCCGCTAAATCTTGGTTAACCGGCCCGGCACGACACCTGCCGGTCCGCTAGGCAAGCGCCGGGCCATTCCTTCCTTCACCTTGTCCTATGCCGATCGCTCAGCCATCATGGTCGGGCAAATTGTCGCGGCAAGGCGCGCTCGGGTTTCGCGCCGCCAACCACGAAGCATCAGGGGAGGTCGCCGTGCCCGCTTACGTCATGCTCGCGAATTGGACCGACCAGGGCGCCCGGCAGGTCAAGGATTCGCCGAAACGGCTCGCCGCGGCCAAGAAGGCGCTCAATGAAATGGGCGGCGAGTTCAAGACGATCTACATGACGATGGGCGATTATGACCTGATCGTCATCTACGAGGCGCCGGACGATGCGGTGGCGGCGCGCTTTACGCTGCTGCTCGCGCAGATGGGATCGGTGCGGACGCGGACCTTGAAGGCGTTTCCCGAGGCCGCCTATCGCGAGATCATCAACTCGCTCGGCTGACGAGGCAGGATGACCGCGAAGACGGCCGATCCTCTCGCTCGGGGATTTGAAGGCAATGGGTTACCGCGCCTGCATCGACGCGCAGATCCTGCTCGGCGTTGCACTCCACGCCATGAAGAGGGCGCTCGGCGAAATCATGACGAGCGGCAGCTACAACGGGCTCAGCGAGGCTGAGTTCACCCTTTGCGCAAGGAAAATCGAGGATTTGATCGGGCTCGACGCCTATTACCGGATCGAGGCCGAGACCGTCGAGCCGGCTGCCGGCAAGACGCCGCGCTAGCGCCCCCTTTCGGGGTGCGACATTCTGTCCTATCTTGTGAAGCAGACTGCGGCTGCGTGGAGCCGCTATCGGCGGGCAGCCGCGCCCACGCTCAGGAGTTTTCCCATGAACGTCGAGACGATCCTGCGCAACAAAGGCCATTGGGTCGCGACGATCCGGCCGGATGCGATGATCGCGGAGGCGGTCGACATCCTGAACCGGAAGCGCATCGGCGCGCTTGTCGTCAGCGAGGACGGAAGGGGCGTCGACGGCATCCTGTCGGAGCGCGACATCGTGATCGCCCTGGCCAAATACGGCGAGGACCTGCTGTCGCGCCCGGTCGGCGACATCATGACCCGCACCGTCATCACCTGCGACCCGAGCGACACGGTCGGCGAGCTGATGGAAGAGATGACCAACCGGCGCATCCGCCACTTCCCGGTTGTCGCCGAGGGCCTGCTGTGCGGCATCGTCAGCATCGGCGATTTGGTCAAGAGCCGTCTCGACGAGGTCGAGTTCGAGGCCAGTTCGATGCGCTCGTTCATCGCCGGCGCCTGAGATAGACTGGTCATTGCGAGTGAAGCAGCCGGGGATTGCGGCGCCGGCGTAGCTTGGGCTCAATGCCCCCCGGGTTTGCTGACGGGTTTACTGACGGGTTTGCTGACAAGCGGGGCGCGGCGATGAACCGGCTGCTCGAAGATCTGCGCATCGTCGAATTCTCGGCCTTTGTCGCCGCGCCGCTCGGCGGCATGACGATGGCGCAATTCGGCGCCGAGGTAATCCGCATCGATCCGATTGGCGGCGCGATCGATTTCGCGCGCTGGCCGGTCGCCGAGAGCGGCGCCAGCCTCTATTGGGCCGGGCTCAACAAGGCCAAGCGCTCGGTTGCCCTCGCCTTGGATAAGCCGGAAGGGCGCGAGCTGGCGCGCGCGATTGCCACCGCGCCCGGCCCCGGCGCGGGCATCGTGCTGACCAATCTGCCGCCCCGGGCCGGCCTCGATTACGCCAGCCTCAAGGGCGAGCGCAACGACATCATCCTCTTGCGCCTGATCGGCAACCGCGACGGCACCGCCGCGGTCGATTACACGGTCAACGCCGCCAGCGGCTTTCCGCTGGTGACCGGCGCCGGCGGCACGCCGGGGGGGACGATGGGCGGCGCGCCGGTCAATCATGTGCTGCCGGCGTGGGACATCGCGGCCGGGCTTTATCTCGCGACCGCGCTGCTCGCCGCCGAGCGCCACCGCGGCCGCACCGGCGCGGGCCAGGAGGTCGTCGCCGCGCTCAGCGATGTGATGCTCGCGATGGTCGGCCATCTCGGCTACATCGGCGATGTGCATATCAACGGCCGGGCGCGGCCGGCGATCGGCAATGATTTGTACGGCAGCTTCGGGCGCGATTTCGCCACCGCGGATGGCCGCCGGGTCATGATCATCGCGCTGACCCCGCGGCAATGGCGCGCACTCGGCCGCGCCACCGCCCTCACCGACAAGCTGGCAATGGTCGGCACGATGATGGAGGTCGATCTCGAAACGGAAAGCGGCCGCTTCGAGGCGCGCGATGCGATCGCCGCGCTGATCGCGCGCTGGTGCGCCGGCAAGACGCTTGCAGAGATTGCCGCGGCCTTTACCGGGACCGGCGTGCTGTGGGGGCCGTTTCAGGATTTTGTCGGTCTGGTGCGCGACGATCCGCGCTCTTCGCCGGCGAACCCGCTCTTTGCCGAGGTCGAACAGCCCGGGATCGGCCGCTATCCGATGCCCGGCCTGCCGCTCGATTTCGGAGCGGCGCCGCGCGAACCGACTCGACCGGCGCCTCGCCTCGGCGAGCATACCGATGAGGTGCTGGCGCAGGTGCTGGGCCTTGCCGCCGCCGAGATCGGCCGCCTCCGCGATGCCGGCATCGTTGCCGGGCCGGACGGGCGGTAGGCCAAGAGGCTGTCATTGCGAGGAGCGAAGCGACGAAGCAATCTCGCTGGCCCGCGCGCAGATGGCACGAGATTGCGTCGCTACGCTCGCAATGACATCTCGAAGGTTTAGCAGTCCCGCTCGGCTTCGCGGATCTCGCGCAACACGTCGCGCACATTGCGCGCGGTACGCAACTTGCGGCCGATATCCGGCGCGAGGCGCAGATCGCCCTCGGTGTCGAGCCAGCCGGCCTCGGTGTCGGGTGGCAGCTCGCGCATGATTTCGGCGAAGGCGCGGAAGATCGCCTCGACATCGCGCGCTTCGAGCCGCCGTTCCCTGGCCACGCCGCCCTCCGC
>JBGPTQ010000326.1:0-3545 GCA_041490725.1 Allostellaceae bacterium
CGCGCTCGCCCGCCGGCGTGTCGCCGGTGCGCACCCAGGTGCGGATCTCGACATCCGGCAAGCCTTGCCTCTGCAATTCCTCGCGGATGCCGGAGAGCGGGCGCTCGAGATTGCGCTGGATGTCGTTCGACAGCGCCTTCAGGGGCGACACGTAGACCACCTGCGTCTCGTCCGCCAAGGGGCCCGCGATCCCCTGGCGCACCAGCCCGTCGATCGCCGCGAGAAAGGCCGCGAGCGTTTTCCCCGATCCGGTCGGCGCCGCGATCAGGACATGCCGGCCCTCTTTGATCGCCGGCCAAGCCTCGGCCTGCGCCTCGGTCGGCGCGGCGAAGCTGCGCGCGAACCAGGCGGCGACGGCCGGGTGAAACAGCGAGGCGAGGGTCATCGGCGGATAGCGAGCAGCATCCTTGTACGCAAGGAATAACCGCTGCGTTCACCGCAAATCAAGCCGGCGCCAGCCGGATCACCCTGATTGCCGTCCCGTGGGCCTTCAGCCCACGGACTTGTTCCGTGGGGAAGGCCGGGACCCACTCCCGCCGGGGATACCGGCGTTCGCCGGTATGACAAGGCTTGCTCTAAAATGCCGGGACCACCGCTGCCGGCACGATGTGCTGTTCGACCTCGCGAACCCCTGCGATGTTCTCCGCTGCAACGCGTACCGCGTGCCGCTCCTCTTCGGGCTGATCCTCGGAGAACCAGAGGTGCACGACCTTGTCGCGAACGATGATGTCCGCAGCCCAGACTTTCGTCCATTCCTGCCCGCTGAGCTCGGCGAGGAGCTTCGTGCGCAGACTGCGATCATCGCCCTCGCTCACCGGTTCCCGGGGTGGTATGGCGGCGATGGCCCGCACGAGGTTCGCTCGGCTGACGATGCCGACCAGCTTGCCGTCGCGGAGCACCGGGACGCGCTTGATCCGCTTCGTCTCGAGCAGGTTCGCGATGTCGGCGAGCTCAGCCGTGTCGCTGACCGTGACGACATCACGCGTCATGAGGTCCCTGACCTTGCTGCCATGCGATTTGACGTACTCGCGGGCAAGGTCGCGATCCGAGGCCAGCGAATCGAGCCACCGCGAGCGCCGACGCTCGGTGCGGCGCTCGGTCCCGGTCTCGGTACGGTGCAGCAGGTCGCCTTCGCTGACAATGCCGATCAGCTGATTGCCCGCGTCGATCACCGGGACCCCGCTGATGCCCCGTTCGGACAGGAGCATGGCCAAATCCTGCACCGAGGCATCGGGGCCGACGGTTATAACGTGGGTTGTCATTACATCCATAGCGCGCATCAGACGACTCCCTGGCTAGTTTGCCGCCTTACCAGCTACACCCAGGGCGCGGCGTTGCATTGACACAGATCAAGTAGGGCGAACCCGTCTCACGCAACCGGCTGGGTGATCTCCTTGAGCGGACCGGGCGGCAGCAGCGGCTCGCCCTTCAGCTCGTACCACAACAGAATGTCGCGCCAGATATCCTCGGCGGTTTCGGCGAACCAGAACAGCTCGCGGTCCTCGGGATCGATCGTCCCCTCAGCGACCAAGAACTCGGGATCGAACACCCGGCGCCAATAGTCTTCGCCAACCAGGATCACCGGCACCGGGGCGATCTTCCGGGTCTGGGCGAGGGTCAATACCTCGAACAGCTCGTCCATCGTGCCGTAGCCGCCGGGAAACGCGACCAGCGCCCGCGCCCGCATCAAGAAGTGCAGCTTGCGCATCGCGAAGTAGTGAAAGCTGAGGCAGAGATCCGGGCTCACATAAGGATTGGGGTACTGCTCGTGCGGCAAGGCGATGTTGAGCCCGATCGATTTTGCCCCGGCGTCGCGAGCGCCGCGATTGGCGGCTTCCATAATGCCCGGCCCGCCGCCGGTCATGACCATAATGCGGCCGCCGATCGCCTGATCGCCGCAGGCGCCGACCAGACGCCCGAAGTCGCGCGCAATCTCGTAGAAGCCGCTTTTCACCAGGATGCGCCGGGCGATCTTGAGCCGGCGCCGCAACCCGGCATCGTTCGGCCGCGCGGCAAGGGCGCTGGTCAGCACCTCGACCTCACGGCGCGCCGCGGCGGGCTCGGGGATCCGGGTGCTGCCGAACACCACGATCGTGTGGGCGACATTTTGCTCCGCGAGCAAGGTCTGCGGCTTCAGATAATCGAGCATCAGGCGGACGCCGCGCATGTCGTCCCGGCGCAGAAAGTCCGGGTCCTCGTCGGCTTCGCGGTAGCTCGGACTGTCGGCGATCGCCCGGATGTTCGCCGGGGCTTGCGGATCCTCCGAACCCGGCTTCGGCCGCTGGCCGGGCAGGGGCTGTCGACGGTGATGCACGGGCTGTTTCATGCGTCCGGGTCCCTAGAGAGGGGTGCGGCTACCCGGCGAGGCCGCGCTGGGCAAGGAGCGGCGCGATGGCCGGCTCGCGGCCGCGGAAGGCGCGGTAGAGCGCCATTGGGTCCTCGGTGTCGCCGGCGCTGTAGATCGCCTTCAGCCGCCCCGCCAGCGCGGGGTCGAACGGGTCGCCCGCCTCGGTAAAGGCGGCGAACCCGTCGGCGTCGAGCACCTCGGCCCAGAGATAGGCGTAATAGCCTGCGGCATAGCCGCTTCCGGCAAAGAGGTGCTGGAAATGCGCCGGACGGTGCCGCAGCCCGATCTCCGCCGGCATGCCGATCTTCGCGAGGAAATCCTTTTCGAACTGGGCGATGTCGAGCCCCTCTGGATCGGGGCGCGCATGCAGGTCGAGATCCAACAGCGCACAGGCCGCATATTCGACCGTGGCGAAACCCTGGTTGAAATTGCGCGCGGCGAGCAGGCGCTGCAGCAACGCCTCGGGCAACGGCTCGCCGGTGCGGTAATGTTTTGCATAGCGGCGCAGGGTTTCCGGCACCGCAAGCCACTGCTCAAAGACCTGCGAGGGGAACTCGACAAAGTCGCGGCGCACCGCGGTGCCGGACTGTGATGGATAGCGCACGCGGCTCAAGAGCCCGTGCAACCCATGGCCGAATTCGTGGAACAGGGTGCGCGCGTCGTCGAAACTCAACAGGGTCGGGTCGCCCTTCGAAAAATTGTTGTTGTTGACGACAATGGGCAATACCTCGCCGTCGAGGCTTTGCTGCTCGCGATAGCTGCTCATCCACGCGCCCGAGCGCTTGCCGGCCCGGGCGAAATTGTCGTGCAGGAAGAGGCCGATCGCCCGACCGGTCGCGTCCTTCACCTCCCAGGCGCGCACGTCCGGGTGATAGGTCGCGCAGTCGGGGCGCTCGACAAAGCTGAGGCCGAAGAGCCGCCCGGCCGTGTCGAAGGCGGCCTGGACGATGTTGTCGAGCACGAAATAGGGCTTCACCGCGGCTTCATCGAGCGCGTATTTCTGCGTTCGGACCTTTTCGGCGTAATAGCGCCAGTCCCACGGCGCGATCGGCTGGTTGAGCCCGTCGGCGAGCGCCGCGGCGGCGAGGTCGGCGCGTTCGTCGCCCGCCCTGCGCTTGGCCGGCTCCCACACCTGGCGCAGCAGCGTGTCGGCCGCTTCCGGGGTTTTCGCCATCGTGTCGTCGAGCCGATAGGCGGC
>JBGPTQ010000327.1:0-3545 GCA_041490725.1 Allostellaceae bacterium
ACCTTGCCCTCTCTCAGCAGCAGCACGGCATCGGTTTGCCGGCTCTTCACCTGGCGCGCCCCCGCCACCGCCTGCTCATCCCGGCCGTCCGGTATGCGTTGCGGGTTGATGTAATCCCACAGCGAGGAATCGGGGGTCAGCCCTTGAAACCTGGCTTCATTCTCCTGCGTGAGTTTTGCCGATTCTGCCGCCCGCGTCGCCATGACCGCTTCGGTCTGTTCCTGGTATCGCGCGACCCGCGCGGGGAGTTGCAGCTCATCCAGGTACGACAGCGCCGGCGTCACAAGGATCAGAATGGCGATTGCGCCCAATAGCTCGGTGCTGGTGACGTCTGGTCGAAGCACCGCGTGCAGCGCCGGCAGGCGCGCCCACATCGCGAAGAGGGCGATGACCGGCGCCAGCAATCCCGGCACCAGCACCAACCACCCCCCGGGGTAGTAGTAGGACAGGTCGATGGCAACGCCGGCGGCAATAACTGATAGCGGATAGAGAACGCCGGCGCCGATCGCCGCCCAGCGCGGCATCTCGCCGTTCGTCCAGCCGATCAACAAGAGGATGCCCAACACGATCGACAGCAGGACGCCGGAGGCCAGGGCATACAGCTCCGAGAAAGCCGCCGCCATCCTGCCTTCCCCGCCATAGCTGGCGGGGTCGCCTCCGGCCTCGCTGAGGATGGCCGCCAGCATGATGAAATAGGGAAAGCACGCCAACATCAGCAGCGCTATGGCGCCGATCGGCGGCGATTGCGGTGGGCTCGTTTGCATCGACACCGGGCGAACGCCCTTTTTTTTGCGACAGGGAGGCCTGAGCCTCATAGCGCGACCGACCCTGCGCTCGCGTGAGCCGGGTACCGTCGCCGGCCGCGACCCGCGCTCACGCCATCGGCCGGGCCGGATCAGCGCGTGGCAACGACCGTGAACATCTCCACCCAGCTGTCGCCCGCTGCATACCACTGACGGTGCCGCGTGACCCGGCTGTTGGCAAAGCCGATAACCCCAAGATATTGCTGAAAGAACAGGGGCGAAAATTCCCACCAGGTCTCGTTGACGCCGTTATCGCGCGACGGGACCAGCCGACTGATCGGCTGCTCGACAATATCGGCGAAGTAGCGCTCGCAGATGACCACCTCTTCTTCCACGAGATTGCCGACCGCCTCCAGCATCGCCACCGGGGAGCGACAGTGAAGCAGGACCGAGCCGAATACCGCGATGTCGAACCTGGCGATGTCTGCCGGCAATTGATAAACATTGGTTTCGTAGCATTCGGTGTTGCTGCCGTAGAGGTGATGCAGATACCAGAACGAATTGCGAATACGGGTGATGTGCTCGGCAAAGTCCCGCCGTATCGCTGTGCCGTCGCCACCCGGCCGCGACACCAAATCCCAGAATGCGTGCATCGGCGGCTCGACGCAGACCATCCGCGCGCCTTTTTTCTCCATATAAAACGATAAAAACCCGCTGGCCGGCCCGATTTCTATCACCCGCTTACCGGCGAAGTCGACATCGCCGAGATACTGATCGACGGTCGCCCGCAGATCCCACTGCCCCGTCGTGAGCCGGCCATCGGGCAGCTCGACGATGTGGTAGAAATCGCATTCCGCCATATCGGTCACCAGCCGATGGACCTTGGTGAGTTGCCGCTCGGCACCGTCGCGCGGCGGCCGCCAAATGGCCGGCCCGCCCAGCGAACGAAATACGCGGCGGGCATAGCGGGCCACGTCCCGGATGCTGAGCATGGGCACGATTATCTTACCGGCGGCGGCCCGCGTCATTCCATCGGCAGGCCGGCGTGGGTGTTGCGCGAGTCGAGCGGGGTGAACCCGTTGGCGAGCGCCGGCATCGCCACCTCGGCGATCAGTTCGGGGGTCCAGCCGCCCTGGTGGTGCACCATGCGCACCGGCCGCATATGGCCGTAGAGCGAGAGTTCGGCGGCGCGCTGGTGGAACACCTGGCCGGTGACATGGGCGGCCCCTTCGGAGGCGAGATAGACGCATAACGGCGCGATCGCATCGGCCGGGCTGCGCCGCAGCCGCTCTTCGCGCAGGGCCGCCGCCGCCGGGTCCTTCGGGGTCGGCACCGAGCGGGTCATCCGCGTGTCGGCCGAGGGCGCGATCACATTGGCGGTGATGCCGCGCGCCTGGTTCTCCATCGCGACGATGCGGGCCAGCGCGACGACCGCGAACTTGGCCGAGCCGTAATTGGCCTGGCCGATATTGCCCAGGAGCCCCGAAGTCGACGACACCATGATCAAGCGGCCGTAATTCTGCTCGCGGAACAGGTTGATCGCCGCCCGGTTGACGTTGAAATGGCCGGTCAGGTGGACGTCGATGACCGCCTGCCAGTCTTCCGGGAACATGTTGTGGAACATCTTGTCGCGCAGAATCCCGGCGGCGTTGAACACGATGTGGAGGCCCCCGAAGGTGTCGCGCGCCTGGCTCACCATGGCGAGGCAATCGTCGAACTTGGCGACCGAGCCGAAATTGGCGACCGCTTCCCCGCCCGCCGCCTTGATCTCGTCGACGGTGACCTGTGCCGGCCGCTGGTCGCCGCCCTCGCCGGCGCCGCCGACCCCGGGATCGACGACGACGATCTTGGCGCCGTGCGCCGCCATCATCTTGGCGACCTCGGCGCCGACCCCGCGCGCGGCCCCGGTGCAAATCGCGACCCGTCCCTCAAGCATGCCCATCGTGCGGCCCCTTCCACTGTGTTCCAGCCCGCAGTTGACGCGGCGACCGCCGGCTTTGTCAATTCGATCGTCCGCGCTGTTTTCGCTGTTTTTCTGCAAGGAAAATACAGCGGCCGAGCGGTCCGCGCCGGTGCCGCATCGCGGCGGCCTGGGGCTGGCTGTTTTTGCTGTTTTAGCAGCGTGAGATCAGCCAGCGCAATTGTCTTACCCTCCCCTTCGACCGAAAAATGGCTGCAAAAGGCGCGGGTTCGACCATTCCAGTTTAAGTATGTTTTGTATCGATATCATAATAATGCTATCATGTCAAGAGAAATTCTCGATACCGCTTTGGCGCTTTGCGTTCAGATGGCCTGGCCGAAGCGAGGAAAGCCCTCCCCGCGATCGCATTTTCAAGCTGCCTCGGAAAATTGTTGCCAGGATATGCCCTACAACCAACATCTACGCCAGGGTTAGGCGCAGGCAGCGCACCCTGGTCATCCGATGCGAGAGGATCGCGCCATGCAACGAGCTGTCAGCCGGCTCTTCGCCACTCTCGTCGCGACGCTGGTGATTGTCGCCGCGGTGCCGGTCTGGGCACAGGCTCCGCCACAGCCGGGCGAAGCGGGGCCGGAGCATCGTGAGAAGGGGCCACCACCCAGGGCCGGGGGTCCGGTTCCGCAGCCTGGAGCCGCGGGCTCGCCCGGCGGACCGCACCCCGGGATGGCGGCGCCGCAAGGGCCGGGCGGACCGCAGCCCGGGATGGCAGGACAGCCGGGGTCGCGCGCCGGACCGCAGCCCGGGATGGCAGGACAGCCGGGGTCGCCCGCCGGACCGCAGCCCGGAATGGCAGGGCGGCCGGGGTCGCCCGCCGGGCCGCAGCC
>JBGPTQ010000328.1:0-3528 GCA_041490725.1 Allostellaceae bacterium
AAGAAATTGTCGCGCTTCAGGATCGGGTCGCGGGCGGTATAGACCGGCCCCAGATGGCCGCCGAGCCGCAATGCCGTATCGGCCGGGAGACCGCATGCCGCGAGGTCGATCCCGGAGATGGCTTCCTGCAGATCGAGCGCGCAGTCTGCCGCCTTTCCGGCATCGTCGAAAACCAGAAAGAGACCGTCGCCCCAGGTATTGGCGAGGAGAAGGTCCTTCCGGTAGCGGTCGACGACGGCGGCAAACGCACCCAACACGATCTCGACGAAGCGCGGCAGCTGGGTATCGGTCAATTTGCTGAAGCCGTGAATGTCGCCGAACAGCATGGCGCGCGTCCGTCGTCCGCCGGCGCCCCCCGACCCTGAGGCGGCCGGGCGGGCCAGCGTGCTGCCCGAGTCGATCCGGGCCAGGGGATGCAAGCTGCGTCGCCAGTTCGCGATGTCCACCGCCGTGCCGGCCGGCCTTGCCGGGGCGTCGCCGTCCCAGACCGCGACCTGCTCGGCCTCGGTCGCGAGGTGACGGGCGCGCAGCAGCGCCAGCCCCATCGCCAGCTGGCCGCAATAGGCGTAGAGCTGGTCGTCGCCGAGGTAGCGGTCCCGGGTGGCGTAGCGAACGGTCGTGGCCGCTCGGAGACATCGCTCGAAGCGCCTGACCCATCCCCTTCCCGACGGGCGCACCGACTGGCTGACAAACTCGCGCCGATCGAACGGCAGTACGACGTGAAGACTGGCGCCGCGCGCCAGTACCGCTTCGGCAAACAAGATATCGGCGCCGGAAGCGAGCGAGCCATAGGCGAACCCGATGTCCATGGCCGCGAGCGTGCCCTCGATCTGATGGCGGACCCGGGGCTCCTCCTCGGCCGGGAAACGGCCTCGTGTTCCCGGCGCGGCGATCATGTGTCCGCAATAATGCAGCACAAGCGGCGGCGCGAGGACCGCCAAGACCGAGGGGTCGAGCCGATTGGCGCCGACGACCAGGCGTAATTGCCGGATGGTGCTGGCCAATGCCCGGTAATCGGCGTCGGCCGTGCCGGTGACCTCGGCGCGGGCGCGAACCATCAGGGCGCGGGCAGCATCAACCTCGCCCAGGACGAGGCGGGCTTCGGCGGCGCTGACCAGTTCGTAATAGCCGGGCGTCCCCGGGAGGGCAGCGAGCCGGGCGAGCACGTCATGCGCCAACCGGGCGGCTGCATCGCGATCGTCCGCGAGGAGCCAAAGCGTGGCGGCATTGATCGCCGGGTAATACGCCTGGGAATTGTCTGCCGCCGCCTCTCTTCGATAGCAGCGCTCATACAGGTTGGCCGCCTCGCAGAGGAGGATGCGCCTTGCGTCGCCGGCGGCATCGAGCGCCGTGTCCTTGCGCAGCCGGGCCTTCAGGCAGGGAATATCCATTCGAATGACCGCCGGAAGCTTGGCGACGTCGCAATCCGCCAGGTCCAGCCCGAGTCTTTCGAACAAACCCATCGCCTGGGCGGTCGCATGGGTCGAGGCCAGGCACAGGACCGCGCGGTGCTTGAACGCAAAATCTTGGGGAAATCTGGCCAAGCCCTGCATCGCAATGTCATAGGCCTGGAATAGTTCGCCCTCGCGCTCATATCGCCGCGCCGCCGCGAGCCAGTCCTCGGCCGTTCGCGATCGGGGCGCAATGCCGCGGGAGGTTTGCATTTACGCGGTTCCTGGATGGGCGAACCCGCACGCTCGCCGATGTCGCGGCTTGAGGCAACAACGGAGCGCGTACCGCGGGTCGTAGAGCAGCTTGACCAGTCGCCGCGTCTGCCGCTACCTAGCCCGCTTCGGGCGGCTTAGCCGGTGGGGACCGGGTTGCAGCGCTGGGGAAGACGGCGGATGACGCGCGACGCTACGCCTGCGACGAACCTTGCGCCGGGAGCACAAGCGGTGGCGACCGCGGCGCTCGACACATTTCCAAAAATGCTGCTGGCGCATGCCCGGCTGCGCCCCGACCGGCCGGCGATGCGCGAGAAGGATTACGGCATCTGGCAAAGCTGGAGCTGGGCCGAAATCGCCGCCGAGGTGGAGGCGCTGGCCGGCGGCCTCAAGGCCCTCGGCTTCGCGCGCGGCGACAAGCTGGCGATCATCGGCGACAACCGCCCGCGTCTCTATTGGGCGATCGCCGCGACGCAGGCCTTGGGCGGCATTCCGGTGCCGGTGTATCAGGACTCGATCGCCGAGGAGATGGCCTATGTCCTCGACCACGCCGAGGTGCGCTTCGCCATCGTCGAGGATCAGGAGCAGGTCGACAAGCTGGTCCTGGTCAAGGAGCGCTGCCCGCACCTCGAAACGGTGATCTTCTGCGATCCGCGCGGCTTGCGCCATTACCCGCAGCCCTACCTCCATGCCTATGACCGGGTGCAGGAGGAGGGACGCGCCGTGGTGCGCGAGCGCCCGGATTTCGTCGCCCTCGAGATCGCCCGCAGCCACGGCGCCGATACCGCGATCATCCTCTACACTTCGGGCACCACCGGGCGGCCGAAGGGGGTCGTCCTCAGCTTCGACAATCTGATCGCCACCGCCCGCGCGGCGATCGAATTCGAGGGCCTCACGGACGAGGAGGAGGTCCTCGCCTATCTGCCGATGGCCTGGATCGGCGAGCATATTTTCTCCTACGTCCAGGCCTATTGCGCCGGGTTCTGCGTCTCCTGCCCGGAATCCGGGGCGACCGCGATGGCCGATCTGCGCGAGCTCGGCCCCAGCTATCTGTTCGCGCCGCCGCGGATCTTCGAGAACATTCTGACCCAGGTGATGATCCGCATGGAGGATGCGGCCTGGGTAAAGCGCCGGCTGTTCCATTATTTCCTCGGCATTGCCAAACGCGCCGGCCCGGCCCTCCTCGACCGCCGGCCGGTCAAATGGCGCGACCGGCTGCTTTATTGGCTCGGCAATCTCTTGGTCTACGCGCCGCTGAGGAACACCCTCGGGCTGAGCCGCATCCGGGTGGCCTATACTGCCGGCGAGGCGATCGGCCCCGATCTGTTCCTGTTTTACCGCTCGCTCGGGGTCAATCTAAAGCAGCTCTACGGCATGACCGAGAGCTCGGTGTTCTTGTGCATCCAGAAGGATGGAGAGGCCAAGCCCGACACGGTCGGCACGCCGATCCCCGGGGTCGAGATCCGCATCGCCGACGATGGCGAGGTGCTGTTCCGCAGCCCCGGCGCGTTCCAGGCGTATTACAAGAACCCGATCGCGACCGCCGAGGCCAAGGCTCCGGACGGTTGGGTGCATACCGGCGACGCCGGTTTTTTCGATGCCGACGGGCAGCTGACGATCGTCGATCGCGCCCGCGATGTCGGCCATCTCGAAGGCGGCGCGCTGTTCGCCCCAAAATTCATCGAGAACAAGCTCAAATTCTTTCCCTACATCAAGGAGGCGGTGGCGTTCGGCGACGGGCGCGACTTCGTCGCCGCCTTCATCAACATCGACCTCGAGGCGGTCGGCAACTGGGCCGAGCGGCGCAGCCTCGCCTATGCCTCCTATCAGGAGCTGGCCGCCAACCCTTTGGTCTACGATCTGG
>JBGPTQ010000329.1:0-3515 GCA_041490725.1 Allostellaceae bacterium
ACACGACGATCAACCAGACCGGCCAGGCGATCGAAGGCATCACGATGATCATGGCGGTCTATCTCGCGATCAGCCTGACGATCTCGGCGTTGATGAACCTCTACAACCGCGCCGTCGCGCTGGTCGAGCGCTGAGCCGATGGCCGACATCACGCAAGAGCTGCCGATTGCCGCCGAGACCCCGCCGCCGCGCACCCATGGGCTCGTGGGCTGGCTGCGGGTCAACCTGTTCAACAGCGTCTTCAACACGATCCTGACGCTACTCGCGCTTTATTTCCTCGCGGTCACGATCCCGCCGGTCATCCGCTGGGCGCTGGTCGACGCGATCTGGAGCGCCCCCAATGGCCAAGCCTGCCGCGGCGCCATGGGTCAAGAAGGGGGCGCGTGCTGGGCGTTCATCGGGGAAAAGCTGCGCTTCATCCTGTTCGGCCGCTTCCCCTATGCGCAGCAGTGGCGCCCGCTCCTGGTCGTCGTCATTTTCGTGGCGCTGATCCTGGCGAGCTGCGACCGCCGGCTGTGGGGGCGGCGGCTGGTGTTGCTGTGGCTCGCCGGGCTCGCCGCGGTCGGCGTGTTGATGTGGGGCGGCGTCTTCGGCCTCTCCTATGTCGACACGCTGCTGTGGAGCGGTCTGCCGCTGACCCTGATCTTCGCCGTTGTCGGCGTGGCATTCGCCTTCCCGTTCGGGATTCTCTTGGCGCTCGGGCGGCGCTCCCGGCTGCCGGCGGTGCGCGCGATCTCGGTCGGCTATATCGAGCTGGTGCGCGGGGTGCCGCTGATCACCGTGTTGTTCATGGCCTCGGTGATGCTGCCATTGTTCCTGCCGACCGGGTTCACCATCGACAAGCTCCTGCGCGCCCAGGTCGCGTTCATCCTGTTTGCCGCGGCCTATCTTGCCGAGGTTATTCGCGGCGGGCTGCAGGCGATCCCGCAGGGCCAGATCGAGGCCGCCGACGCGCTGGGGCTCGGCTATTGGCAGCGCACCCGGCTGATCGTCTTGCCGCAGGCCCTGGCGATGGTGATCCCGCCCTTGGTCAACACCTTTATCGGCACCTTCAAGGACACCTCGCTCGTCATCATCATCGGCCTCTTCGATCTGCTCGGCACGGTCAACGCCGCGCTCGCCGACGCCAACTGGCAGGGCTTCTATGTCGAAGCCTATGTCGTCGTGGCGGCGATCTATTGGAGCTTCTGCTTTTTCATGTCGCGCTACAGCCAGATGCTCGAGCGCGAGTTCAGCAAGGGCCGGCAGCGTTAGCCGACAGGCGGCAGGGAGCGCGATGATGGCCGAGAACGAGGCACCGGACGCAGGCACGCCGATGATCGAGATGCGCCATGTCCATAAATGGTACGGCGACTTTCACGCGCTCACCGACATCAACCTCGAGGTCAGGAAAGGCGAGCGCGTCGTCGTCTGCGGTCCCTCGGGCTCGGGTAAGTCGACGATGATTCGCTGCATCAACCGTCTCGAAGAGCATCAGCAGGGCCAGATCATCGTCGCCGGCATCGAGCTGACCTCCGATTTGAAGAACATTGAGGCGACCCGCCGCGAGGTCGGCATGGTGTTCCAGCAGTTCAACCTGTTCCCGCATCTGACGGTGCTGCAGAACCTGACGCTGGCGCCGATCTGGGTGCGCAAATTGCCGAAGAACGAGGCCGACGAGATCGCGCGCAGCTACCTCGAACGGGTGCGCATCCCCGAGCAGGCCGACAAATACCCGGGCCAGCTCTCGGGCGGGCAGCAGCAGCGCGTCGCGATCGCGCGCTCCCTGTGCATGAAGCCCGAGATCATGCTGTTCGACGAGCCGACCTCGGCGCTCGACCCCGAGATGATCAAGGAGGTGCTCGATGTGATGGTCGAGCTGGCCCAAGAGGGGATGACGATGGTGTGCGTGACCCACGAGATGGGGTTCGCGCGCACCGTAGCGGACACGATGGTGTTCATGGACCGCGGCGAGATCGTCGAGCGCGGGTCCCCCCAGGAGTTTTTCGCCAACCCGAAAAGCGAGCGCACCCGGCTGTTCCTGAGCCAGATCCTGGCGCATTGAGGCCGCGGGCCGCGGCTGGAGAACTGACATGACGAGCGCCTTCGACCGCCTGCGCGTCGTTGATTTCACGACGACGATCGCCGGGCCGCACTGCACGCGCCTCTTGGCCGACATCGGCGCCGAGGTGATCAAGGTGGAGGCGCCCGAGGGCGACATGATGCGCGCCCGCCCACCGCTGCGCAACGGCGCCAGCACCTCGTTCGGCCAGCTCAATACCGGCAAGAAGAGCGTCGTTCTCGACTTGAAGCGGCCCGACGGGGTCGCCGCCGCCCGCCGTCTGATCGCGACCGCGGATGTGCTGGTCGAGAATTTCCGCCCCGGCGTCATGCAGCGCTTCGGGCTCGATTATCCAGCGCTGCAAGCGGTGAAGCCGGACCTCGTCTATTGCGCGATCTCGGGCTATGGCCAGAGCGGTCCGTCGGCGGGGCTGCCGGCCTACGCGCCGGTGATCCACGCCTCCTCCGGCTACGATCTGGCCCATCTCGCTTATCAGGACGGCCATCGCCGGCCCGATTATTGCGGGATCTACATTGCCGACGTCTTGACCGGCACCTATGCGTTCGGGGCGATCATGACCGCGCTCTACCAGCGCCAGGCAACCGGCGAAGGCCAGCTGATCGACGTGTCGATGCTCGAAAGCATGCTGAGCCTTACCCTGAGCGAGATCCAGCTGGCGCAGTTTCCCGGCGCGTTTATTCCCGGGCGGCCGGTGTTCGGACCGATCCTCACCAGCGACGGCTATATCAACCTGTCGGTCGCCAGCGAGCGCACCTTCCAGAATCTGGCGGCTTCCTGCGGCCGGCTCGACTGGATCGGCGACCCGCGTTTCGCCAAATATCCGGACCGGCGCGCCAATTGGGGCCGCTTGATCGAAGAGCTCGAAATCTGGTCGAAACAGCGCACCAGCGCCGAGGTGCAGGCGATCTTCGATTCGCATGGCGTGCCCGCCTCACCCTATCGCACGGTCAAGGAGGCGCTGGCCGACCCGCAGCTCGAACATCGCCAATCGCTTGCCGAGGTGCACGATCGCGGCGGCAGCTTCCGCGTGCTCAACCCGCCCTTCCGGTTCTCGGCCGCCACCGCCGCGGCACGGCCGTTTGTCGCCGCGCTCGGCGAGCACAATGAGGCGGTGCTCGGCGACCTCGGCTATGGCCCGCGCGAAATTGCCGCGCTGGCCGCGGCCGGGATCACCCGGTCGGGCGGGTCATAGGGCGCGCGCACACGGGCGGGGCCTCCGAGCCACGGGCCAGGCGAGGCCGACTACCGCACGGGGGAGAAGGAAGCCGGGATCAGCAGCTTGTTTTCCTGCCGGACCGGCCGCACCCCGCTTTGTGCCGGCCATCCACTGCCGGGCGCGCGGGATGCCGCACGGACGCGTTCGCGCTCGCCCAGATCTTTGTACACCCAGGTGTGGACGAACTTGTTGAGCCCGCCGAGTTCGCTCGTCCAGCAGGCCGCCAGCGGCGACAAA
>JBGPTQ010000330.1:0-3512 GCA_041490725.1 Allostellaceae bacterium
CTCCCCCCTGAAGGGCGGAGAGGGCAATCCGGGGCCTATCCCTCGATCCCGAGCAGCTTGGCCGCAGTGCCGCCGAGGATCGCGATCTTGTCGGCATCGCTGAGCCCCGGGATCGACAGGATGTGGTCGACCGGCGCGGTGTTCCATGGGAACGGGTAGTCGGTACCGAGCAGCACGTGCTCGATCCCGGCCTCGGCGATCAGGTGACGCATCCCCTCGCCGGTGAACATGATCGAGTCGAAATAGAGCTGCCCGCCTCTCAGGTAGTCGGTCGGCGGCTTTTTCGGCAATGGCCCAACCCGGTCGGGGAAGGTCGTGATCACCGCGTCGGAGCGGTTGGCGTAGGACGGCAGAAACCCGCCGCCATGCGCGGCGCAGATCTTGAGGCCCGGGAAGCGGTCGAGCGTCCCTTCGAAAATCAGGTGCGACAGCGCGATCGTGGTTTCGAGCGGGTTGCCGATCGTGTTGGTGAGGAGGCCGCTGCCGGCGAGCCGGCCCGATGGCTCCAGTTCGCGGGTGCCCAGCGGGTGCATGAAGACGAGCACGCCCAATTCTTCGCACTTGGCCCAGAACGGGTGGAATTTGGGGTTGGCCAATTCTTCGCCGGCGACGCTGCCGGCGACGCCGACGCCGCGGAAGCCGAGGGTCTTGACCGCGTGCTCGACCTGCTGCGCGGCGAGGTCGGGGTATTGCAGCGCGGCGGTCGCGAAGGCGACGAAGCGATCGGGGTGGCCGGCGCAGAATTGCACCAGCGTCTCGTTCTGGACGCGGATCAGCTCGGCTGCGGCATCGCGCTCGACGCGATACCAGAAGGGGTTGATGCTGAGCGCCTCGTAGTCGACTCCCGTTGCATCCATCGCGGCAAGGCGGTCGCCGACATTGGACCACAGGAGCCCGGGCGCCTCGAGCGGCAGGTTGATCAGCTTCATCGCGTCGGGCACGGCGCAATGGGCGTGCACGTCGACGGTCTTGACCCGCTTGCCAAAGACCACGACCTCGCGCCGGCGATGCGCATGCGGCCGAGCCGAGCCACCGCTGCTACCGCCCCCGGGGCCGGCGCTGGCGCCGGCACTGACGCTGGCGATCATCTCGCACCCGGTAAAGACGAGTCCGGTTCCGAGGCCGGTTCCTGGGCCAGCCGACAAGTCCCCGCTCACAGCCATGTCATTCTCCCCAATCGCTTGGTCGCGCCCGGACCTCCCGGGCGGCGCGAGACTACACTGCGCCGCCCCTCACCCCAACCCTCTCCCCGCAGGCGGGGAGAGGGGGTCATCAGCGCGACTGCGCCGGCGATCGGCGAGTTCCCACCCCAGGCTCAGATAGCGGTCGATCGCCAGCTGGTTGGCCTTCATTCCGAAAAAGACGCCGAGACCGAGGCCGATCAGCGACATCCAGCCATAGAGCGCCGCGGCGCTCTCGGTCGGCACCAACCCGGCGACCAGGGCGACGATGTTGAACGCGACCATGACCGAGCCCCAGACCTGCAGCCCACGGCGGTAGAGCGGCAGGCCGAGGATAAAGCTGCCGAGGCAGCAGCCCCAGCTCCAGCCCTCTTCTAACACCTTGATCTCGCCGGTCGGCGGCTGGCGCAACGTGACGGTCATGGCACCGACAGATTGAGGGCAGCGGCGGAGAAATTCCCTGAGAACAGGGAACTTTTCGCCGCGCGGCCGGCATAATTAGCGGCAAGTCTCTGAAAATAACGGCTTTTCGACATCAACAGCGGCGCAGCCTCAGGGAATTTTTCGGGCGCTAACAGGGAATGGTTTTCGCCGAACAGGGAATTGTTTTCAGGGTGCAGGGAATTTATCCGGCCCAGCGGCGGTCCCGTTTTTCCCGTGTTGGCAATTACCATTTGCACAATCAACTGGGCATCCGCCGGCAGTGTGTCAAGTTCGGTCCGAGCGGTTGCCGCAACCCGCGAGATCGGAGAGTGCTGAGGTGCTAATTTCGCCGCCGACCCGATGTTTCCACCCCTTGTCGCCAGGAAGGCTCGACACATGACCGAATACCGTTTCTGCACCGTCGCCGATGAAGGCCGGGTCCGCGTCGTCACGATCAACCGGCCCGAGGTGTTGAACGCGCTCCACAGCGAGGCGCATTGGGAGTTCGACCGGGTGTGGAACGAGTTTGCCGCGAGCCCGGATCTGTGGGTCGGGATCATCACCGGCGCGGGGGAGCGGGCGTTTTCGGCCGGCAACGATCTGAAGGTCCAGGCGGCGGGACGGCGGGGGCCCCGCCCGGCGACCGGGTTTGCCGGGCTCTCGCACCGCTTCGACCTCGATAAGCCGCTGATCGCCGCGGTCAACGGCGTCGCGATGGGCGGCGGGTTCGAAACCGCGCTCGCCTGCGACATCATCATCGCCGCCGACAATGCGGTCTTCGCCTTGCCGGAGCCGCGGGTCGGGCTGATCGCCGGCAGCGGCGTGCACCGATTGCCGCGGATGATCGGGCAAAAGCAGGCGCTCGGCATGATATTGACCGGCCGCCGCGTCTCGTCCGCGGAAGGCAAGACGCTCGGCTTTGTCAACGAGGTGGTGCCGCAAGGCGAGGCGCTCGCGGCGGCCAGGCGCTGGGCGGCGCAGATCCTCGAATGCTCGCCGATGGCGATCCGCGCCTCGAAACAGGTCGTCTACAAGAGCCTCGACGCGCCGACCCTCGAAGCGGCGATGACCACGACCTACCCGGCCCAACAGGCCAATCTCGCCAGCCAGGACTACATCGAAGGCCCCAAAGCCTTCGCCGAACGCCGCAAGCCGAACTGGCAGAACCGGTAGCGGGCGGGCAGAACTACCGGGTTCCGATTCGCCTGACCAACTCTGAATAGGCGGGGAGCCGCGCGTCCGACGTGTATAGAATTGCCGGCTCGGCGATCGCTTGCGCGATCAACAGCCGGTCGAACGGGTCGCGGTGGATGAGCGGCAGTTGCGCGACGGTCGCGGCCGTAGCCGAGCTGACCGGAAGTTCGACAAAGCCGATATCGAGAGCGCCCTGCAGGATGTCCTCCGGCTCGATGGCGAAATCGGCGCGCCCGAGGCCTGACTTGATCGCTATCTCCCAAATGCTGGCGGCGCTGAACAAGACGTCATTGGCAGGATCGCTGAGCGTATCGACCGTCTCGCCGTCCAGGCGCCCGGTGCTTCCGACTGCCCACAGCAGGACATGGGTATCGAGCAGGATGCGCATCAGCTTCCTTCGAACAACGCCCGGATTTCTTCTTCGTACAGTTCATCGAAGTTGTCGGGCACGCGGATTTTTCCGTTCAGGATGCCGAGCTGCCGGCGCCGCGGCGGTCCGGCAAGCGGGCACAGCCGCGCGATCGGCTTCCCCGCTTTCGCGATGATGATCTCCTCGCCCGCCGCGGCATCCTCGACGAGCCGCGACAGATGGGTCTTCGCCGCATGGATGTTGACGGTGCGCATTTAGGGTCTCCTCATGGACTAAACTTAGTCCCCTCGCCGTTGGTCCGCAAGCTACCAGTCGCCGCTTCCCGGTGCTGGGCGGGGCTGATC
>JBGPTQ010000331.1:0-3495 GCA_041490725.1 Allostellaceae bacterium
CGTCCTTCGAGACGGCGCTTCGCGCCTCCTCAGGATGACGGTAAGTTTATGATAGGATTAAGAAAGAACGTCATCCTGAGGAGCCCGCGCGGCGGGCGTCTCGAAGGACGCGCCGAGCCGTTCCAGCGCCTCGCTGATAAATTCACAAACACTCCCGGCCGATCCGTCACAGCGCGCGCGGCTGCCCGGGCGCGGTGCGGCGCTCGCCGACGATGCGGCCGTCTTCCAGTTGCAGCTGGCGATCGCAGCGCTCGGCGAGGCTGGCTTCATGGGTAATGAGCAGCAGGCCCGAGCCGAGCCGGGCGTGTTCCTCGAACAGGCAGTCGATCACGACACGGCCGGTCGCGCCGTCGAGGTTGCCGGTCGGCTCGTCGGCGAGCAGCAGCACCGGGCCGGCGACGAAGGCGCGCGCGATCGCGACGCGCTGCTGCTCGCCGCCGGACAGCTGCCCGGGGTAATGGCCGAGGCGATGGCCGAGCCCGACCCGCGCGAGCGCCGCCTCGGCCGCCGCCAGCGCGTCGCGCGCGCCGGCCAGCTCCAAGGGGATCGCCACATTCTCCAGCGCGGTCATCGTCGGCAGCAGATGAAACGACTGAAACACGATGCCGACATGGCTGCGCCGCAGCCGCGCCAGGGCGTTCTCGTCGAGGGCGCCCAGATCATGCCCGGCCAGCATGACCCGGCCGCGGCTCGGCCGCTCGAGCCCGGCCAGGACCATCAGCAAGCTCGACTTGCCCGACCCCGACGGGCCGAGCAGAGCGACCGTCTCACCTGGTTCGATGGCGAGCGAGATGCCGCGCAGGATGTCGACCGGCCCGGCGGCGCTCGCCAGGGTCAGCGCAACGTCGTCGAGCAGGACCAGCGGGGCGCCGGGCGGAAGCGGGCGGTCATCCCGATCGCAAGGGCGGGGTTCGGTAAAGGCCACGATATCGGTACCCTGTCATTGCGAGGGGCGAAGCGACGACGCAATCTCGATTGTCCGAGCGAGAGACGGCGCGAGATTGCTTCGCTTCACTCACAATGACAATCGTAGGCTCGCAGCCCGGGGCCGAATGTTGACGGTGCGCGCGCCGCTCCCCAGTGTAACGACAAGGCTTTTGACGAAACGAGCAGGCCCCAGGATGAGCCGTCATCGCGCAATTTGCCGCCGGGTCGGGTCGCGCCTCCGGGCGGCCCTATTGCTGCTGCTGGTCGGGATTGGCGGCGGCACGTCCGCCGCTTCCCCCGTCCCCAGGATTCTCGCCTTTGGCGACAGCCTGACCGCCGGCCTGGGGCTGCCGGCCGAGGCGAGTTTTCCTTCCCGCCTCGAAGCGCGGCTGCGCGCCGAGGGGGTCGAGGTCCATGTCGTCAATGCCGGGGGCTCGGGCGATACCACAACCGACGGTCTCGCTCGGCTCGACTGGGCGCTCGCCGACAAGCCCGATATCGTGATCCTCGAACTGGGCGCCAACGATGCGCTGCGCGGGATCGACCCGGCGATCGTCCGCGCCAATCTCGACGCGATGATCGGCAAAATCCAGGCGAGCGGCGCCAAGCTGCTGCTCATGGGCATGCGCGCTCCGCCGAATTGGGGCGAGGATTATCAGCATGAGTTCGAGCGCATTTATCCCGAGCTTGCGCGCGCTCGTGGGGTGACGCTTTATCCATTTTTTCTCGAAGGTGTGGCGATGGACCCTAAGCTCAACCAGCCGGACGGCCTTCACCCCAACGAGCGCGGCGTCGCCGCATTGGTCGAGCGCATCGCGCCCATCATCGTCCGGCTGGTCGGAGACCGGTCATGAGCGCACCGTTCGCCGCCGCCTTCGCGGAGGGCGATCCCGCGACCCTCGCCCAGCGATGCCTCGCCCAGCTGTCGGCCGCCCAGGGGGATTCCGGGCACGGAGCGACGCTCGGCATCCTCTATGTCAGCGAGCCGGCGGCCGCCGCGCTGCCGCTCATCGTTCGCGAGCTGGCGGACGGCAGCGGGATCGCGGCCTGGGTCGGCGGGGTCGGGCTCGGGGTCTGCGCGCCCGGGCAGGAGGTTTACGAAACTCCGGCGGCGGCGGTCATGACGGCGGCGTTGCCGCCCGAGCGCTTCCGCCTGTTCGGCGCGACCGATGATCCCTCCGCCGACCTGCCGCGCCGACATGCCAGCTGGATCGAGACGGTCGCGCCGAGCCTCGCCCTGGTGCATGGCGATCCGCGCTGCGCAGACCTGATGCGGGCGACCATCGATACCGCCGCGGCGAGCGGGGCGTTTCTGGTCGGCGGCCTCGTATCGCATCGCTGTGCCGAGCCGCTTCTCGCCGGAGACATAACCGCATCCCAGCGCGCCGCGAATGCCCTCGGCAAGGCCGGCATCGCCGGGCTGCTGCTGGCGCCCGAGATCGCGGTGGCGACCGGGCTGACGCAAGGCTGCATGCCGATCGGCCCGGTGCACCGGATCGACGAGGCGCGCGACAATGTCGTCATCGCGATTGACGGCCGCCCGGCCTTGGCGGTGTTCTACGAGGATATCGGCCCGGCACTGGCGCAGGACCCGCGCCGCCTCGGCGGGGTGATTTTCGCCGGGCTCCCGGTGTCGGGCTCGGATACCGGCGATTATCTCGTGCGCAACCTGATGGCGATCGATCCGGCGCACGGCTCTATCGTGCTCGGCGCCGAGGTCGCGCCGGGCGACCAGATCCTGTTCTGCCGGCGCGATCCCGAGAGCGCCCGGGCCGATATGAGCCGCATGCTGCGCCAGCTTAAGGGGCGGCTCCCGGGCC
The DNA here is from genome assembly GCA_041490725.1 of Allostellaceae bacterium. GTDB lineage: Bacteria > Pseudomonadota > Alphaproteobacteria > ATCC43930 > CGMCC-115725 > DATARH01. Next base: position 2,748 of record JBGPTQ010000331.1, read on the forward strand.
CGCCGAAGGCCGGGGTTTATGTCAGCTGCATTGCCCGCGGCGCGGCGCTGTTCGGCGACAAGGGGGTCGAGACCCAAATGATCCGCGAGACGCTCGGCGATTTTCCGCTGATCGGGTTTTTCGCGAATGGCGAGATTTCGCGCGATCGGCTCTATGGCCATACCGGCGTCTTGACCCTGTTCACCTAGCAACGCGTCATTGCGAGCGGAGCGCAGCAATCTCGTCGGCCGGTGGGCTCCTCGCAATGACACCGAGTGGATGACATGCTGCGCCTCTTTGTCGGGATCGAATTTCCGCCCGAGCTGAAGCTGCGTCTGTCGCTGCTCTCTACCGGCATCCCCGGCGCCAGGTGGATCGATCCCGGCAATCTCCACCTGACCCTGCGCTTCATCGGCGAGATCGCCGAGGATCTTGCCGCCGATGTCGACGAAGCCCTGGCGCAGCTGCGGGCGCGCCGCTTCACCCTGCAGCTCGCCGGCACCGGGGTGTTCGGCGGCAACCGGCCGCACACCCTGTGGGTCGGCGTCGAGCGCGATCCTGACCTCATCCTGCTGCACGACAGAATCGAACTGGCGCTGATCCGCATCGGGCTCGCGCCCGAGCCGCGCAGATTCGCTCCGCATGTGACGATGGCGCGGCTGCGCGATCCGGTGCTCGACATGCTCGGCCATTTCCTTGCCGCGCACGCGCAATTCCGCACCGACCCGCTGCCGGTCGAGCATTTCAGCTTGGTGGCCAGCTTTCCGAC
>JBGPTQ010000332.1:0-3476 GCA_041490725.1 Allostellaceae bacterium
AGGTTGGCGCTGCCGATGCGATAGAGCGCCGCGGTTCCGGGCAGCAGCGCCTCGTCCAGCGGCCGGCTCGCCGCGACGGCATAAAAGCTCGGCACATTGGTAAACGTCATCGCTTCGGCGTTGACCCAGACGCCGGCGACCTTGCCCTTGCGCCATACCGTCATCTCGCGCTCGGGCCCGCGCACCACGGCGATAATGTCGCCGGGGCCGTCCGTGGCGCCGAACAGCACGACGGAGGCACCGGTGAACCCGCTGGTGATCGCGATCAGATGGCTGCTGAGATCGGCGACGACGGCATCACCGCGCGCCGGCCCGGCCACGAACGCGAGCGCGAGGCACAACAGCGCCGCGAACCCCTGAAGGTGCGGCCCGCGCCGCGACAAGGCCCGGCTCATCCGCTTGCCGTGGTGACGACGTAGAGGCTGGCGGGGCGCACCGTCAGGTCGAAAGCGAGCTTGCCCGCGACTGCCAACACCAGCAAGGCCAGCAGAAAGCGCAGCTGCTCGCCGCGCAGGCGGGTCCCGAAGCGGGCGCCGATCTGGGCCCCGAGAACCCCGCCGACGAGCAGCACCAGCGCCAACACGGCATCGACGGTGCGGTTGGTATAGGCCTGCAGGAAGGTCACGTTCGCCGCGACGAAGATGATCTGGAAGAGCGAGGTGCCGGGCACCACGGCGGTCGGCATCCCCAGCGTATAGATCATCGCCGGCACCAGAACGAAACCGCCGCCGATCCCGAGCACGGCGCTCAAGATTCCGACGGCGAAACCGAGCCCGATCGGCAACAATGCGCTGATGTAGAGCTTCGAGCGCCGGAACCGCGTCTTGAGCGGCAGGCCGTGCAGCCAGTTGTGCTGATGGAGCTTGCGGCGGTACCCGCCGGGGCGGCGCTGACGCAGCAGCGCACGCGTGCTCTCGACCGCCATCAGCGCACCCAAAATGCCGAGCATCAGGACGTAAAGGAGCGAGATCGTCAGCTCGATCTGGCCCAGCTGCCTGAGCCAGGAGAACAGCCACACGCCGACCACCGAGCCGGCAAGCCCGCCAATCAGCAGGATGAAGCCCATCTTGAAGTCGACACTGCCGCGCCGCCAATAGGCTATGACCCCGGACAGCGAGGCGCCGACGAGCTGGTTGGCCGACGAGGCCACCGCGACGGCAGGTGGCACGCCGATGAAGATCAACATCGGGGTCAACAGAAACCCGCCGCCGACGCCGAACACGCCGGACAGGAAGCCTATCGCCGCGCCAATCCCCAAGAGGAGGAAAACGTCGAGCGACACCTCGGCAATCGGCAGGTAGATGTCCATGTCGGGCAGGGTGCCCCTGGTCTCGCGAATCACGTGCAGCGCCGCTCCGCGAAACGGGCAGCGTATCGGCCAAACCTACAGCCCGTATGCCGTTCAGAAAAGCGGCAAAGCCGCGACCACAGTGTTCCGGCGCAGTTAGCCGCCAGGGCAGGGCGTCCGTGGTGCCGGAGCTTCAGAATCGGCTTGTCTCACAGCCGCAAGAGGCCGGTGATATCCTGGACCTCGCGCAATACCGGCATCGAAATCGCCGCCGCGCGCTCGGCGCCGCGCCGCAGCACCGCGTCGATATGGCCGGGGTCGGCCAAGAGGCGCCGCATCTCGCCGCCGATCCGGCCGAGCACCTCGACGGCCAGCGCCGACAACGCCTCCTTGAAGGTCGAAAAATTCTTTCCGGCGAACCGCGCCAGCGCCGCTTCGCGCGATATGCCGGCGAGCGCGGCATAGATGCCGACGAGATTATCCGCCTCGGGGCGGGCTTCGAGCGCGGTGATGCTGTCCGGGAGCGGCGCGGGATCGGTCTTGGCCCGGCGGATCTTCAGCGCGATCAGTTCGGCATCGTCGGTCATGTTGATGCGCGAGTAATCCGATGTATCGGATTTCGACATCTTCCTGGTGCCGTCGCGCAGGCTCATCACGCGGGTCGCCGCGCCGAAAATCTGCGGCTCGGGGAGCGGGAAGAAGTCGCGCTCATAGCGGCGGTTGAACGCGCCGGCGATGTCGCGGGCCAGTTCGACATGCTGCTTCTGGTCCTCGCCGACCGGCACATGCGTCGCCTTGTAGACGAGAATGTCGGCCGCCATCAGCACCGGGTAGGCGTAGAGGCCGAGCCCGGCATTCTCACGCTGCTTGCCGGCCTTTTCCTTGAACTGGGTCATCCGGTTGAGCCAGCCGAGCGGGGTCAGACACCCGAGCAGCCAGCCGAGCTCGGCATGGGCGCTGACCATGCTCTGGTTGAAGATGACGCAGCGCTCGGGGTCGATCCCGGCCGCGATATAGGCCGCGGTCACTTCGCGGGTCGCGGCGCGCAGCTCGTCCGGGTCCTGCGGCTGGGTCAGCGCGTGCAGGTCGACGATGCAGAAGATGCACTCGTAATCGTGCTGCAACGCCACCCAGTTGCGGATCGCGCCGAGATAATTGCCGAGGTGAAGATTACCGGTCGGCTGGATGCCGGAAAAGATTCGGTTCATGTGACCTCGCTACCCTGGGATCCTGGCATCATCCGGCCGCGCAGCTCGCGCCAATCGGTCACCCCGAGCCCAAGGATCAACCCGCCGAAAGAGAATAAACCGGCGGCGATCAGCGCGGCCAGCACGCCGAGCCGCAGCATCGCCGGCCCGGCGAGCGCCGGGGCGAGCAGCAAGCGCAAGCCCACAAGGATCGCGGCCATTGCGAGCGCCGCTGCGGCGATCCGAGGAATGTTGCCGATCGCCCGCCGATCGAGCCGAAAATACCCGTGCCGCGCCAGGAGAACGAGGAGGACCAGCGCCTGCATCCAGCCCGAAGCGGAAAGCGCGATCGCCACCCCGACATGGGCGAGGAACTGCATCAACACGACGGTCAGCACGAAATTGACGCTCACCGCGGCGACCGCCACCCGGACCGGGGTCGCCGTGTCGCGATGGGCATAGAACCCCGGCGCCAGCACCTTGACCAGGACGAAAGCCGGCAACCCCACCGCGTAGGCGGCGAGCGCCGCCGCGGTTGCCGTTACCTCGGCTGGGCCGAAGGCGCCGCGCTCGAAAAGCACGGCAAGGATCGGCCGGGCCAACACGATCAGCGCCGCCGCCGCCGGCAGGGTCAGCATGAGCGCCAGCTCGACGCCGCGGTTCTGCGTCGCCGCCGCACCGGCAACGTCGCCGCTGCGCACTTGGCGCGACAAACTCGGCAGGATCGCGGTGCCGATGGCGATGCCGACGACCCCGAGCGGCAGCTGGTTCAGCCGGTCGGCATAGTAGAGATAGGAGACCGAGCCGCCGGCTAGCAGCGAGGCGAGAGCGGTCGAGATCAACAAATTGAGTTGCGTTACCCCGGCGCCGAACACGCCGGGCGCCATGATCCGCAGCGTCTCCCTGACCCGCGGCGTGAGGTGCGGCAGGCGCAGGCGCAGCGCCACCCCGGCCCGCGCGCAGGCCAGCATCAGCCAGAGGAATTGCGCGACCCCGGCCGC
>JBGPTQ010000333.1:0-3475 GCA_041490725.1 Allostellaceae bacterium
CTCTTCTCCAAAAGCGTGCGAAGGCTCATCGTCTCGTCGGTCATCGTCGGCTCCTCGGTTCGGTTGAATGGCTTGCAACCAAACCCTACCGGAGACCTGCGATGACCACCGCTGTGGATAAGTAGCCCGCCGCCGCCTGACTCTTGGCGGTCGCTGCGGCGGGCTACTTACCCACAGCTCCTACACCACTCGGCGGGACACGACCGGGAGTCAAAAACGTACATTGATACAATGTATCTATACTACCTGCCATTCTGCGTATCTATACTACCTGCCATTCTGCGAGGTATTTGTATCTGGCGACAAGTTTCACAGGCAGACCGTCCCTCTCTTTTTGAGGCCTGATCAGCGCTTCTATTGGGGGCCGGACATCAAGACCGATGCCACGAAATTGAGGGTTTATTACGAGACCCTACCGGAGGAAATTCGACAGACCGGATCGATGAGATATGCACGACTCCCGCCGAAGGAAGGGGGCTTTTTGGTGTTGAGGATCTTTGATGAGCTACGGCCCGGTTGGCGTGACTGGTAAGTGGGCTCAGATCACCGCCGAAGCTCCACGAGTTTGAATAATTGGCATAGATGCTGGCATCGATAGGGAGGACCGTCATGGCTGAGGAAACCGTTCAACTCGCCCGCTACGCCGCGGCATTGCGCTACGAGGATCTGCCGCCGGAGGTCATCGGCTGTGCCAAGGATTGCATCATCGATACGGTCGCCGCGTGCATCTGCGGCAGCGCCTTGCCGTGGAGCCGGATCGTCATCGACTATGCCGAGCGCACCGGCCCGGGCGGCAACAGCCGCATCCTCGGGCGCGGCAGCGCGGTGCAGGCGCCCTCCGCGGCGCTGGCCAACGGCGCGCTCGCGCATGCCTTCGAGCTCGACGCCCTGACCCGGCCGGGGGCGGGGGCCCATCCCGGCGCGACGGTGCTGCCGCCGGCGCTCGCGGTGGCGCAGCAGGCCGGTGTCAACGCTACCGGCCGCGCGCTGATCGCCGCCTTTGTCGCCGGCAACGAGGCGATGATCCGCATCGGCCGAGCCACCGGGCACACCAACGAGGCGCGCGGATTTCACGCGCCGGGCACCACCGGGCCGTTCGGCGCCGCGGTCGCCTGCGGGCATCTGCTCGGGCTCGATGCGGCCAAGATGGCGAACGCCCTCGGCATCGCCGGCTCGCTCGCCGGGGGGCTCCTCGAATTCGCCCGCGGCGATGGCGGCATGGTGAAGCGCCTGCATCTGGGGCGCGCCTCGGAAGCGGGCGTCCTCGCCGCGAGCCTGGCTGAGGCCGGCTTCACCGGGCCGCGCACCGTCCTCGAAGGCGAGTTCGGGTTCCTGCGGGTGTTCTGCACCGAGTTTGACGAGGCCGAGCTGACACAGGGGCTCGGCCGGGATTACGTCACGCTGAGCACGGTGTTGAAGCGCTACCCGGTTCACGCCACGGCGCATGCCGCGGTCAGGGCGGTGCGCGAGTTGCAGGCCGAGCACCGCTTTGCCGGCGGCGATGTCGAAGGCGTCACGGTCACCGGCAACCGGCGCATGGTCGAGCGCCACAACATCGCCGAGCCGGCCGATCTGATGCTGGCGCAGTACAGCATTCCGTTCTGCGTTGCGCTGGCGCTCTTCCGCGAGGCGCGCGACCCGGAATCCTATGACGAGCGCGCGCTCGCCGACGTGCAAATCCGCGCGCTGACCCGGCATGTGCGAGTCGTTCCCGAGACGGGCGGCGGGCATGGCGCGATGGGCAGCACGGTCACGATTGCGCTCGCCGATGGGCGGCGCCTGGAGCGCCACGTCGACAGCGGCCTGCTGGAAGGCGGCGAGCTGGCCGACAAATTCGCCCGGCTGACCCGCGCCGTGCTCGGCGCCCGTTCCGCCGTGCTGTATGAGAGGCTGAAATGCCTCGAAACCGAACCGAGCCTCGACTGGCTCGGCGCCCCTTAAAAATAACGCTTCACCGCGGAGGACGCAGAGGGCGCGAAGGCGATTTTCACGGGCGCGGAGCGCCCAATAAATGCTGCCTGCTACGGGTGCAGGCAAGGTAATGGCGCTGTGCGCCAAGGGCCGATGCGCCATCGCGTCCTCCGCGTGTCCTTCGCGTCCTTTGCGTTGAAGTGTTATAGTTCTTGTCCTGGCGCGAAACGGAGAAATGCCATGTGGTCGTTGCGGCGCGACAAGCTGGTAGTCCCGGGTCCCGAACAATGCCTGCCCGGCCGGGCCCTCAAGATGCGGGTGCCCGACCAGCATTTCGTCAACGGCCACAAGCTCGCCGGGCCCTATCCCGGGGGACTCGAAGAGGCGGTGTTCGGCATGGGGTGCTTCTGGGGCGCCGAGCGCAAATTCTGGGAAGCGCCGGGCGTGTGGACCACCGCGGTCGGCTATGCCGGCGGTTCCACGCTCAACCCGACCTATGAGGAGGTGTGCAGCGGGCAGACCGGCCATACCGAGGCCGTCCTCGTCGTCTACGACCCGAAAGTGACGAGCTACGAGGCGCTCTTGAAGATCTTCTGGGAAAGCCACGACCCGACGCATGGCATGCGCCAGGGCAACGATGTCGGGACGCAGTACCGCTCGGCGATCTACACCTATTCGCCGGAGCAGCGCCGCGCCGCCGACGCCTCGCGCGAGACTTACCAGGCGCGGCTGACCGCGGCGCGGTACGGCGCGATCACCACCGAGATCCGCGACGCGCCGACCTTCTACTTCGCCGAAGACTACCACCAGCAATATCTGGCGAAGAACCCGGCAGGCTATTGCGGCCTCGGCGGCACCGGCGTTTCCTGCCCGCTCGGTGCGGCGGTGACCGCCTGACCGAGATCTACGTCGATGGCGACGCCTGCCCGGTGCGCGAGGAGGTGTACCGGGTCGCGACACGGCTCGGGCTCATGGTTTTTGTCGTCTCCAACGGCTCGCGCCCGTTGCGGCCGCCCGGGTTGGCGAACGTGCAGATGATCCTGGTCGGCGACGGGTCCGACGCGGCGGACGATTGGATCGCCGAGCATATCGGCGCTCATGATGTGTGCGTCACCTCGGATGTGCCGCTCGCCTCGCGCTGTCTCGCCAAAGAGGCTCGCGTGGTGGCCCCCAACGGGCGAACCTGGACGCCCACGAATATCGGCGGTGCGCTCGCCGGCCGCGAGATGGCTCGCCATCTGCGCGAGCTCGGGGTGAAGACGCGCGGGCCCTCGGCGCTGACCAAAGCCGACCGCTCGCGGTTTCTCAGCGCGCTCGATACCGCCGCGCAGCAGGCCTTGCGCGAGACCGCCTCGTAGCGCGGCATAGACGAGTTACCCCGGTAATTTTAAGATATCGCGATCGCCGTCAGCATCGGGCGATTTCCCGCACGAAAGGACACCGACATGCCGAGCTTTGAACACCACGGCGCGCACATCTACTACGAGGAGTTCGGCCAGGGGTTCCCGATCCTCACCTTCGCGCCGGCCGGGCTGGCGTCGGTGATCGGTGTGTGGAGCGAGGC
>JBGPTQ010000334.1:0-3469 GCA_041490725.1 Allostellaceae bacterium
CCACGCGCAGAACCTGTTGCGCCGCGAGATCCCGTTCGTCCTCGCCGGGGATTACAACATCTGTCCGGCCGACGAGGATGTCTACGATCCGCTCGCCTGGCAGGATGACGCGCTGTGCCGCATCGAGGCCCGCTCGCGCTTTCGCGCGCTGATGCATCTCGGCCTGACCGATGCCTACCGCGCATTTCACCGCGAGCCGCACCGCTATACTTTCTGGGATTACCAGGCCGGCCGCTGGAACCGCGACGAGGGGCTGCGGATCGACCACCTCCTGTTGTCGCCCTATGCCACCGACCGGGTTGTCGCGTGCGATATCGACAAGGGCCCGCGGGCTAAGGAGCGGGCCTCCGATCACACCCCGATCTGGTGCGAGCTCGCGGTGTAGGGCGGGTCTCGACCCGCCGATGCGCCCGAGGCGGATCAAGATCCGCCCTACGGAAGGCGATCCTGTTGCTATCGCCTATTGCAGCGGGGCGGCGCATGAGTGCTCGTGGAACTCGATCCCCTCGGTGCGGCAATCCTCGAAGCAGATCGCCGAGTTGCCGGTATCGAGATCGGCGCGCACCACGGTTGCCGCGAACGGCAGCGCCTCGCTCGATCCGGGGACGCCCATCTCGCCGCGCACCCGCATGCCGACGACCTCGCAAATGCCATAGAGCAAGGCGCCGCGCATCGACCAGTTGATGGCGTGAAAACGCTCATCGCCGATGACGACTTCCAGCACCGGCAGGGCATAGCGACGATCGCATCGCTGTTCCGTTCTAGCGCTGATTTTCCGCACCGTATCCATTGGATAATATTCAAGAAACCTTGACGGAAATACCAGAGAATTGATGCTTAACGGGGGATCGCTCAGCCGCCATCCACGCGCTCGGCAACCGCGGTTCGGGCTGCCTGGCCCTCGCGCGACGGCGCGAGCGGCACCAGGATCAGCGTGCGGGTACCGGGCGGCAGCCCAGCGAAATCGCCGATCAAGGTAACCTCGCCGCCGCCATCGGCAGCGAGCGCGATGGCGCCCGGCGGCGGCTCCCCATCCTCGACCAGAACGGTCTCGGCGATGGCGAATTCCCGGCCGTCGAAGGCGATTCGGCCGCGCGCGCCCGGCACGCGCGACAGCCCGGCGAAAACCGGCCCGGCCAACGCGGCGACGGAAAAGGTCGTCTCGAATTGGAAATGACGGGCGATCGAGGCCGCCTGGTTCGCCTCGGCAATGCGCAGCACGATTGGCATGCTGGGATTGCGGGCGCGCGCGCCAAGCGCGATTTCGAGGTTCAAGGTATCGACATTGGTCAGCGCAACGAGGCTGTGCGCCGCCCCGAGATTGCACAGATCGAGCGTATCGTCGCGGCTGGCGTCCCCGGTCAACAGATCGAAACCGCGATCGCGTGCGCGTTCAACGAGGGCGCTATCGGGGTTCTGCTCGACCACGACGAGCGGCTTGTCGAAATCGAGCAGCAGGTCGATGACCCCCGTCCCGATGCTGCCGCAGCCGCACACTACGATGTGACCGCGCCGCCGGATCGGGCGAAGGCCCTGCATCCGCACCCATTGCGCGCGGGTCAGCCGCGACGCGACGAAGGCGATGAAAATCCCGGTAAAGACGGTGCCCAACAGCATCAGCGCCATGGCGACGGCGATGTCCAAGGGGCTCTGGTGATTGGGGGTGATGTCGCCATACCCGGTCGTCGTCATCGTGCTGAGCACGAAATAAGCGGCGGTCAGCCAATCGCTGGTGAAGGCGCTGCGGAAATGCAATGTGCCGGCGGCGAAGAGGGCGAGCGCGGCGATCGCGAACGCGGCGATATACGGGTCCGTCCGGTGGACCCACCGATGGCCGGCGCGCAGCGCGTGGCGCAGGCGAGCGCGCCATGCCGGCCGGCTTTGCGCACTCGGCCGGCGCGGCGTCGAGGCGAGCAGCCGGTCGACCGCGGTGTAGACGATCAGCCGCGATCCTGACGCGATCGGGCGATCGCGGCCGATATTCGTCTCGCCGTCGATCGCGACAATGCGCGCGCCGAGCGCGGCTTCGGCCTCGCCGACGGTGTGTCCGGCAATGTCCTCGCGATCGGCGATCCGCGTGGCAAACCCGGTCAGCGGGCCGTCGCGCTCGGGAAACTGCAGACCGCGGAAGCACGACGGGTCGAGCGCGACGGCGGCGTAGGTCGCGGCCGAATGCCAGGCCAGCGACAGGACCGAGCAATCGGGCAGGTTCTGCTCGATCTTGGCGGCGAGCGTGCGGTTGAACTGGCGCAGGACGATGCGGATGCGCGGATTGGCGTCGCGCGCCCGCAATGCCGCCTGCAGGTTGAGCTGGTCGTCGCCCGACAATGCCAGGATCGACACCGCGCCTTGAACCCCGGCCGCCTCCAGCCCGTCGCTGCTGTCGGGCCGGCCGGCGACGAACACCGCGCCGATGGCCTCGACCGCGGCGGCGAATTCGGGCTCGGCCGGCCACAGCACAACCACGCGGTGGTCTTGCAACAGGCTGATCTCGCGCGCGGTGCCGAGCGCGAGCGCGTCGCCGCCGACAATGATGATCGTGGAGTCGGCCGCCGCCGCCATCGGCTTCGCGCTCAGCCCTCGGCGCATTCGTCGGCCGGCGGCGGATAGCGGTGTTTGCGGCCGGCAGGATCTTCGACGACCCAAGACCCCGGCCGCTCGCCCGGCATGGCCGCGCTCGCCGCGCTCGCCGCGATCGGGACCTTGCCGAAGCCGCCGGGGATGTCGAGCACATAGCTCGGCTGGCACAGCCCCGACACCCGGCCGCGCAGCGCGCCGACGAGACGCTGCCCCTCGGCGATGCCGAGCCGGAAATGGCCGGTGCCGCGGGCCAAATCGGGATGATGCAGGTAATAGGGCTTGACCCTCATCGCGACGAGCCCGCGGAACAACGATTCGAGCACCGCCGCGTCGTCGTTGACGCCGCGCAATAAGACGCTCTGCGACAAGACCGGGATCCCGGCACGGGTCAGTCGCCCGACCGCCTCGCGCATCGCCGGGGTCAGCTCGCGCGGGTGATTGGCGTGAACCACGACATAGACCGCCTTGTCGGCCGTCAGCGCGGCAACCAGCGCGGCGCCGACCCGGCGCGGATCAACGACCGGCACGCGGGTATGAAAGCGGATGACGGCGAGGTGCGGAATCGCCGCGAGCCGGCGAACGATAGCGGCGATCCGGCGCGGCGACAGGAGAAACGGGTCGCCGCCGGTGACGATGACCTCCCAGATCTCGGGATACTCCGCTATGTAGCCGAACGCCCGGTCGAGCGCCGCCGGCGCAAGCACCCCGTTACCCTTGCCGACCTGCTCGCGCCGAAAGCAAAAGCGGCAATAGACCGGGCAGGTGAGGATCGGCTTCAGCAATACGCGGTCGGGGTAGCGATGGACGAGACCGGGCAGCGGCGACCAGCGCTGGTCGCCGATCGGATCGAGCTGGTCGTCCGCTGCCCTCTCGAGCTCGGCGGCCCGCG
>JBGPTQ010000335.1:0-3468 GCA_041490725.1 Allostellaceae bacterium
CGGGTCGCCGCCGGCGGCGCGGATCAGATTGGCGCACAGCCCTTCCTTGTCCTCGAGCAGCACCTTCGACAGATGCTCGGGCATGAGGCGCTGATGGCCGCTGCGCAATGCGAGGCTCTGCGCCGATTGGACGAAACCTTTCGAGCGCTCGGTGTATTTTTCGAGATCCATGGTGGGGTTGCCTCCGATAAACCGACCGCAGCGCCCCTATCAGGCAGCCTCCACGGCCCTTCCCATCGCTATATGGTGTGGTGGTTGAACCACACAACCGGATCGCTAATGGTCCCCGGTCACCGTGAATTCATTGCGCTAGATCAATGACGAGCGAGGAGTTCTAGCCGAGTGCGGTGATCGGTAGGATGGGCTGAGCGCAGCGAAGCCCATCGCGGTCGCGCAGAAAAATGGCGAGCAGTGGTGGGCTTCGCTGCGCTCAGCCCACCCTACGAGTTCCGCGAGCCCTGCCAGGTCCTTATGCCTCGTCGCGCTCGGGCAGCTTGACCAGCTCGATCCGGTTGCGCCCGGCGGTGAGGGCCAGCTTGCCGTGCTTCAGGGCCAGCGCGTCGGCGCCGAACACCTCGCGCCGCCAGCCCGACAAGGCGCGCACCGGCGCGTCGTCGGAAGCGGCGATGGCTTCGAGATCGTCGGCCGAGGCGACCAGCTTCTGCGCCACTGCAAAATCCTCGCAGCGTTGCTTCAGCAATACCCGCAGAAGCTCGATCAGCGGCCCGATGCCGGGCGGCGCCTCGGCCTTGGCCGGGATCGCCGGCGGCGGGTCGGGATCGGCCAGCCCTTGCGCCACCGCATCGAGGATCTCGTTGCCGAGCTTGCCCTCGGCAACACCCCGGCCGAGGCTGCGGGTGCGTGCCAGGCCCTCGATGGTCTTGGGGGCATGGGCGGCGATTTCGAGGATCGCCTCGTCGCGCATGATCCGGCCGCGCGGCAGATCGCGCTGCTGCGCCGCCGCCTCGCGCCAGGCCGCCACCGCCCGCAGCACGCCGAGCATGCGCGGATCGGCGCGCCCGCGCAGGCGAAACCGGCGCCACGCCTCAGAGGGCTCGCCGCGGTAGAGCGCCGGATCGACGATATCGGCCATCTCCTCGGCGAACCAAAGGGCGCGGCCGTTTTGCGCCAGCACCTCCTGCAGCCGCTCGTAGACGGTGCGCAGATGGACGACATCGGCGAGGGCGTACTCGATCTGCCGGGCGGTCAATGGCCGGTGCGCCCAGTCGGTGAAACGCGAGGCCTTGTCGAGGTTCGTCCGGGCCAGACGCTTGACCAGGGTCTCATAGCTTGCGGAATCGCCAAACCCGCAGACCATCGCGGCGATCTGGGTGTCGAAGATCGGGTGCGGCACCAGCCCGCCGGATAGCTGAAAGAAGATTTCAAGGTCCTGCCGCGCGGCGTGGAACACCTTGAGGATTTCGGGATCGGCCATCAGCGCCAACAGCGGCGCCAGCTCGATGCCGGGCGCGAGGGCATCGATCGCCACCGCCTCTTCGGGGCCCGCCACCTGGACCACGCAAAGGATCGGCCAATAGGTGCGCTCGCGCATGAACTCGGTATCGACCGCGACGAACCCGGTGCCCTGCTGGCGCGCGCAGAATTGGGCGAGCGCTTGCGTGTCGGTGATCAACATTGTCATCCGGGCGCTATATCGCGAAATCGCCCCGAGCGGAACTCCGGATCGATGACCTCCGCAAGCCGATTTGTCACGGCTTCTTGCCTGGACGTCATGCGCCGGGCAACAGCGCCTGCGCCTCCTCCCAGAGGCGCCGCACGACCTCGCCGGCCGGCTCGGCGCGCGCCATCGCCGCCGCCTGGCCCGCCCAGGCCTGCATCCGATTGACGTCGTTGGCGCGCGTCGCCGCCTCGCGCATCGGCGTGGTGAGCCCGCGCTGCACCGGGTAGGGCGCCGGCGGGGGCGCGTCGGGCTGCGCGACGGCACGGACGTAATCGGTGGCGATCGCCCGGCCGAGCCGGCCGGTAAAGCCGCGGGTGAGCATCGTTTCTTCCGGCTCCAGCTCGGCCAGCGCGTCGGCCCAGGCCGGATTGGTCGCGGCTTCCGGGCAGCGCAGGAAGGCGGTGCCGATCTGCACCGCGCTCGCCCCCAGGGTCAGCGCCGCAGCGACGGCACGGCCATCGCCGATGCCGCCGGCGGCGATGATCGGCACCGACAATTTGTCGGCGAGCCGCGGCACCAGCGCGACCAGCCCCACTATTTGCCGCTCGGCGGCGCCCGCATCGAAAGCGCCGCGATGGCCGCCGGCTTCGAACCCCTGCGCCACCACCGCATCAGCCCCGGCCGCCTCGGCGGCGCGCGCTTCGGCCAAGGTGGTCGCGCAGGCGAACCAGGCGATGCCGCGCGCCTTCAGCTGGGCGACGAATTTGTCGGGAAGCCCCATGATCGACGACACGACCCGCGGACCCGCTTCGAGCAGCGCGGCGCATTGCGCGTCGAAATCGAGCGGCGCCGCATCGCCCGCCTCGGGCACCACCGGCGGACCCCATTGCCCGAGAAACTCGCGCACAAGCCGCTCGTGGTCGCCGTCGCGCAGCGGCGGCGGCTCGGGGACCCACAGATTGATCTGGAAGGTGCCGTTGCTTTGCCCGCGGAACTGCGCAGCCCACGAAGCGATGCCATCGGGCGACGTCATCAATGCCCCGAGCCCGCCCATCCCGCCGGCATTGCCGACCGCAGTGGCGAGGCCGACCGGGCAGGCTCCGGCCATCGGCGCCTGCAAGATCGGGACGCGCAGGCCAAACCGGCGGCAGAACGCTGCGGCGCGCTTGCGCGCGCTGCTATGTTGGGGAATTGCGGTCATCGACCAACCTCTCAGTACCTCATAAATTTGAAGGTTTACACGTCATTCCCGCGGAAGCGGGAATCCAGGGGAGCCCAAAAATATCGTCAGTTGCCCTGGACCCCCGCTTCCGCGGGGGTGACGACAACCGGTCACTGGTTGGGCGGCGTGTGCGCCAGGTACAGCTCGCGCAGGCGCGTCTTCATGACCTTGCCGGTCGCGGTATGCGGCAGCTCGTCGACGATCACCACGTCGTCGGGCAGCATCCAGCGCGGAAAGCGCTCGCCGAGAAACGCGATCAGCGCCGCGCTTTCCGGCCGCCGCCCCGCTGGCATCCCCGGGCGCGGCGTGACGATCAGGAGCGGCCGCTCGCCCCAGCGCGGATGCGGGACCGCGATCGCCGCCGCCTCGCCGACATCGTCATGCGCCATCACCGCGACTTCGAGATCGATCGAGCTGATCCATTCGCCACCCGATTTGATCACGTCCTTGCGACGATCGCTGATCTGCATGTACCCGTCGGGATCGATGCTGGCAACGTCGCCCGTATGGAACCAGCCGTCGGGCTCGACCGCGGCGGCGGTCGCTTCCGCATTCTCGAAATAGCCGCTGACGATCCACGGCCCGCGCACCAGCAATTCGCCGACCGATGTGCCGTCATGCGGCA
>JBGPTQ010000336.1:0-3459 GCA_041490725.1 Allostellaceae bacterium
CCCCAGCTCGCGCAGGATCCGCTCGCGGTCGGCGTCGAGGTCGGGCGCGGCATCGCGCGTCGGCGGGTCGGCGAAGGCGGAGAATTTCATCGGATTGCCGGCGAGCTTGAGCGGCCCGGCCACCGGGTCGTCGACCGCGATCAGCATGTTGCGCGCCGCGGTTTGCGGATGCGCGAGCGCTTGCGCGACATTGTTGACCGGCCCGCACGGTATTCCCGCCTTTTCAAGCACCTCGATCCAATGCGCGGTGCTGCTGGCGTACAGCACCCCCTCGATCTCGGCCTTCAGCGCCTCCTGGTGTTGGTTGCGCAAGGCGTTGGTCTTGAACAGCGGATTGTCCGCCAGGTCCGGCCGCCCCAGCGCCTGCGCCAGCTTGATGAAGAGGCTGTCATTCCCGGCGGCGATGATGATGTTGCCGTCCTCGGTCGGAAAGGCCTCGAACGGCGTGATAGAGGGGTGGCGCGCCCCCATCGGCCCGGGGATCTCGCCGGTCGTCGTGTAGCGCATGATGGCGTTTTCGAGGAGCGCCAGCTGGCAGTCGAACAGCGCGACATCGACCTTGGTCGCTTCCCCGGTACGCTCGCGATGCAAGAAGGCGGCGTTGAGCGCGATCGCCGTATAGAGGCCGCCGGCCAGGTCGCCGACCGAGGTGCCGACCCGAACCAGCGGCATGCCGGGCGCCCCGGTGATGCTCATGATCCCGCCGAGGCCCTGCACCACCATGTCGTAGGACGGGTAGTGGGAGTAGGGGCCGGTGTGGCCGAAGCCCGAAGCGGCGGCATAGATCAGGCGGGGATAGCGCGCATGTAGGCTGTCCCAGCCATAGCCGAGCTTTTCCATCGTGCCTGGCCGAAAGTTCTCAACCAGGGCATCGCCCTTGTCGAGCAGGCGCTCGAAGATGTCGCGGTCGGCCGGTGCCTTGAGATCGAGCACGATCGATTCCTTGCCGCGGTTGACCGAGGCAAAATAGGTCGATTTGCCACCCTTGAACGGGCCGTATTGCCGGGCGTCGTCGCCGGATTTCGGTGCTTCGACCTTGATCACGCGGGCGCCGAGCTCGGCCAAGAGCAGCGTGCAATAGGGTCCGGCGAGGATGCGGGACAGATCGATGATGGTGATGCCGGAAAGCGGCCCAGCCTGTGACATGCCTCGAAATCCTTCTGGGAAATCCTCCTGGTGCGGGCTGACGTGAATAGCCCAGACCGGGGCGGGATCGCAATCCAGGAGCGCCCTGCGGGCTAGCCGCGGCGCGTTCTGCGAACCGTCGGCGCGGGGTCAGCCCCAGCCGCGCCCAGCGCGGGGTGTGCTCTCGACCCGCTCCGCCAGGCGGTCGTATTGCAGAGCCACGTCATCGAGATGCTCTCTGATCCCGGCGGATGTCGCTTGCCTTGCCAGTCGGCGAACCCGCGCCGCGTGATCATGATAATATGCCGCAGGCAACGGCGGTGTGGTCGGCTGCTCCATCGGAAGTTATTGTCCCCGCGGATTATTGTCACAACGGCAATCGCTGCCGGGCGGACGAAAACGCCTTGAATGATCGGCTTGTCGAGCCATCCTATTGGCTTCCGGGTCGATGAGGTCGCGCTGGTAGGGTGGGAGCGGCGGGGCGGCGATCATTACACACCCACGAAAGATCGGAGGCAGCGGATGCGAGGGAAGCCCAATTACCGTTTTGGTCGGGCCGAGCGCGACCGCGCTAAAAAAGCCAAACGGGAAGACAAGCTCAAGTCGCGACAGGAACGCAACGCGCTGCGCGAGCCGGAGGCCCCGCCGACGCCGCACGACGACGAACCCTCCCCCGAGTAACTCCTAATAGCCTTCGCGCTCAAGGCGTTTGCGCAGCATCTTGCGATGCCGGCGCACCGCCTCGGCCTGTTCGCGGGCGCGGCGTTCCGACGGCTTTTCATAAGCCCGCCGCCGCTTCATCTCGCGAAACGTGCCCTCGCGCTGCATCTTCTTCTTGAGCACCCGAAGAGCCGAGTTGATGTCGTTGTCACGAACAAAAACCTGCATCGCGGCCTGTCCTTTCGTTATTTAGACCCTGGATGCTCGCCGCGGGCAGCCTTGGGTGTCGGACCTCTTTCAATGCTGGCGGGCCGCCGGCCACACCCCAGGAGGACGTCCTGCGGCATGGACGGCAAGCGGGCCAAATTCGGCGTTCGGCTAGAAACCCATGCCGCCCATGCCGCCCATTCCACCGTCGTGGTCGTGCGGCATCGCGGCCGATTTCGGTTCTGGCCGGTCGGTCACCATCGCCTCGGTGGTGATCAACAGCCCGGCCACTGAGGCGGCGTCCTGCAACGCCACCCGCACCACCTTGGCCGGGTCGACGATGCCGGCAACCACCATGTCCTTGTACTCGCCCGCCTGCGCGTCATAGCCGAAATTGGGATCGGCCTTGTCGGTGAGCTTGCCGACGACGATCGAGCCGTCGGTCCCGGCGTTCTCGGCAATCTGCCGTGCCGGCGCCTGAAGCGCCTTGCGGACGATCTGGATACCGAACTTCTGATCGTTGTTGGCGGGGGTCAGACCATCGAGCACCTTGGCCGAATAGAGCAGCGCGACGCCGCCGCCGGCAACGATGCCCTCCTCGACCGCGGCCTTGGTCGCGTGCATCGCGTCGTCGACGCGGTCCTTGCGCTCCTTGACCTCGATTTCGCTGCCGCCGCCGACGCGGATCACCGCGACGCCGCCGGCCAGCTTCGCCAGGCGCTCCTGCAGCTTCTCCTTGTCGTAATCGGAGGTCGTCTCCTCGATCTGCGCCTTGATCTGGGCGACGCGGGCAAGGATGGCGTCCTTGCCGCCGGCGCCGTCGATCACCGTCGTATTCTCCTTTTCGATGCGCACCTTTTTCGCGGTGCCGAGCATGTCGAGGGTGACGTTCTCCAGCTTGATGCCGAGGTCTTCGCTGATGACCTGACCGCCGGTCACGATGGCAAGGTCCTCGAGCATGGCCTTGCGCCGATCGCCGAAGCCGGGCGCCTTGACCGCCGCCACTTTGAGGCCGCCGCGAAGCTTGTTGACGACGAGCGTGGCGAGCGCCTCGCCCTCGATATCCTCGGCGACGATCAACAGCGGCCGCGAGCTCTGCACCACCGCTTCGAGGACCGGCAGCAGCGCCTGCAGGCTAGAGAGCTTGCTCTCGTGCAGCAAGATGTAAGGTTCTTCGAGCTCGGCCAGCATCTTCTCCGGGTTGGTGACGAAATAGGGGCTCAAATAGCCGCGGTCGAACTGCATCCCTTCGACGATGTCGAGTTCGGTTTCGAGCGACTTGGCCTCCTCGACCGTGATGACGCCCTCGTTGCCGACCTTCTTCATGGCCTCGGCCAGCATCCGGCCGATTTCCTTGTCGCCGTTGGCCGAGATCGTGCCGACCTGCGCGATCTCGTCGTTGGTCGAGACCTTCTTCGAGCGCTTGGCGATATCGGCGACGATCGCTTCGACCGCGATGTCGATGCC
>JBGPTQ010000337.1:0-3457 GCA_041490725.1 Allostellaceae bacterium
CATCGGGATGATCCGGGCGTAGTTGATCCGGGTGGGGCCGATGACCCCGATGGCGCCGATGATCCGCTCGCGGCTGTTCTGATACGGCGCGATGATCAGCGAACAGCCGGCGACGCCGAACAGATGGCTTTCGGCGCCGATGAAGATCTGCACCCCTTCGGCCTTCTTGCTGGCGTCGAGCAGGCGCAGCACGGTCTCCTTGGTCTCCAGCATCTCGAACAGCGAGCGCAGCCGTTCGAGATCGGCAAGCGCGGTCACGTCCTCGAGCAGATTGGCCTGGCCGCGCACGATCAGTGCGCTTTCCCCCTCGCCGCCGGCCCAGCACGCCAAGCCGCTGGCAACGACCCGCGAGGTCACCTCGTCGAGTTGCGCCTTGTGCGATCCGATCTCCTGATCGATCTCGCCGCGCGCCTCTTCGATGGTGCGGCCGATCAGCCGCGAATTGAGGAAATTGGCCGCCGAGACCAGCGTCGAGGGCATCAGCCCGAGCGGCACCTCGATCACCCGGTTTTCTACCAGGCCATCCTCGGTGACGAGCACGACGAGCGCGCGCCCGGGCCCGAGATGCACGAACTCGATGTGCTTCAGCGGCCGTTCCTGTTTCGGCACGACGACGATCCCGGCGCAATGCGACAGGCCCGACAGCGCGCTCGTCGCCTCCTCCAGCGCCTGCGCCAGGCTCTGGCCGCGCGCCGCGCACAGGCTCTCGATGTTGTGGCGCTCGTCTTCGGCGAGATTGCCGATTTCCAGGAGACCATGCACGAACAGGCGCAAGCCCGCCTCGGTCGGCAGCCTGCCGGCCGAGGTATGCGGCGCGTACAGCAGCCCCGCCTCTTCGAGATCGGCCATCACATTGCGGATCGTCGCCGGCGACAGGTTCTGCCCCAACAGCCGCGACAAGGTGCGCGAGCCAATCGGCTCGCCGGTCTGCACATAGCCGTCGACGATCAGCCGAAAGATCTCGCGGCTGCGCTCGTTCAGCTCGGTAATCGGCGACGGTGCCTGAACCATACGCTCATCGCGTGTCATGTCGTCGCCACCGCTGAAACGGAACCCGCGGCCGCGATCGGACTAGTTTGCTCATTCTTGTGTGTCGCCCAACGCCCGCGTCCGCAAGATCTAGGAATGCCGCCCCGCGGCGTCAACTCGCCGCCCGTCCGCGATGAAATGCACGCATTCAGCGCCGCGGTCACGGCGTCTTCTTGAAAATGGCCTCGTAGCTCTGGCCCTGCGGCGTGGTGAAGCGGCCGGTGAGATCGGCGTAGAGCGGATGGAAGGCGAACTGGCTGCCATCGGAATTCTGAAACCTCAGCTCGCCGTCGCGGATGATCCCGGTACCGCTCAGAACGGCGCCCGGCCCGCGCGCGTTCGAACCCATCGGCCCGAAGACATAGAGGATCGTCGCGGTCCCATCGGGCGCGACGGTTTCGACGATCAGCGCGGCGCAGAGAAGCGGCGTCCAGGACGCATCGCTCCAGATCCCGATGAAGGGCCGGTGGCGCTCGGGGATCGCGGCGCGATCGGCGAGCTGAACGGTCACCTCCTGCTCGCAGAAAACCCGCCCGGTTGGCGGTGACATTGGCGCTGACATTGGCGCTGCCATCGGCGCCGACACGGCCGGGGCGCCGGAAACTGCCGCGGTGGCGGGCGGCGGGAGCCCCGGTGGAGGAGTTGCATCTGGCGGGCGGGTGGTTTCCCCGGCAGGCGCGAGCGGCGGCAATGGTTCCAGCTCGATCGAGCGCGGCATGGCACCGGGATAAAGCGGAACCGGCGACGCTGGCTGCTGGGCGAGCGAGGCGGCGGGGACCAGCAACGATGCGAGCGCGATGGCGACAAAACGAGCGACAATGGATAGCTCCGGCGAAGGTTCTGCGCAGGGCCTTCTACAGTCGCAAAATGGCTTTTGGAAGACGCGTCCATCGACAGCCCCTCTCCCGCAATGCGGGAGAGGGTTTTTCACAAATCCGTCTCGGCGCTCTGGCCCGGGAACAGCGTCGCCCGCGTCCAGCCCGACCAGGCGCCAGCGACCGGTTTGTCGGGATTGCGGTCATGGCGCCAGCACACAGTGGCGCCGTTCGGCACCTCGATCGCCTCGATCCCTTTCTTGCGCATGACCAATTCCCTGGTCGCGATAAAGCCCTCGGCGCGGCTGTCGCAATCGGCCCGCTTGGTGATCACGATTTCGACATTGACCCGGTCCCAAGTGGGGTCGTTCAGGGTCAGCGTGCCCGTGCCGCTCGGCGTCGAGGAACACGCCGCCAGCCACGGCAACACCAATAGCCACGCCCGATACCGCATCAATGCACACCCTCCCGCCATCCCGGCGCCACCCGCGAGCCGCCGTGCGGCGCCTGGTGTTTTCGGTTTTTCGCCGCCGACGCGCAAGGGGGCACGGCAGCCCGCGCCCGGTTCTGCTACACTGTAACTGCATCAGCGCGGACCAGGATGAGGCCCCAACACCAAGTCCACATGGTCGAGGTCTGTGCAAGGCCGGCTGGGAGGGTGACAGCCGACGGCACCGACAATCGAAGCTGACAGAGCGGCGATTGGGCGATAAGCTGTAAAAGTTGTAAAGTTGGAATTTCGTTTGTCTGAAGGAACGGCAATGTCACTCGCCAAGGTCAAGCAGAAGGGGCAGGTAACGATTCCGGCCGAGATCCGGGAGGAGCTCGGCTTGGATGAAGGCGATTATGTTGAGGTCGCGCGGGAGGGGCACCGCATCGTACTGACGCCTAAGGAAATCGTCGATCGGCATCCGGCGATCGACGCGGCGCTCGCAGAGGGGTTCGATGATGTTCGCGCCGGGCGGGTATCGCCGTCGTTCAAAAGCATGAAAGAGTTCGAGGCATGGCTCAAGACGGAAGAAGGCAAACGATTCTCTAGCCAATGAACATGCCTGTCTCGGCGCGCGCCGGACGGGACTTTGCCGACCTGCCGTCGAAACTCAAGACGCGCACCCGAAAGCAGTTGAACCTGCTGAGCGGGAACCTGCGGCACCCGTCGATCCAAGCGAAGAAGTACGATGAGACCAACGATGTCTGGCAAGGTCGGGTCAACCGAGATTATCGCTTCTACTTCCAGATCGTCGCAGACGATTACGTGATCATACGGATCATCCCGCATCCAAAATAGGAATCACGGTCGGCCGAGAGGGATTTATCGCCTTTCTCAATACGGCCGGTCGCCCTTGATCTGGGTGCGGTGCATGACCCGGCGTGTCGTGGGATCGAAGGCGTCGCGCCGGTGCATGACCGCGCGGTTGTCCCACAGGATCAAATCGCCGACCCGCCATTCCTGGTACCAGGTGAACTCCGGCTTGGTGGCGTGCACCCACAGCGCGTCGAGCAATGCCTCGCTCTCATCGAGCTTCAGCCCCGGGATATAGGCGTTGCGGCGGCGGCCGAGGAAGAGCGCCTTTCGGCCGGTCATCGGATGGGTGCGGACGATCGGGTGCTCG